>JAMOBD010000051.1 GCA_039908345.1 Magnetospirillum sp. WYHS-4 | reverse complement strand
TTGACGGCGTCCTCGGCGACCGGCTGCGGGCGGTGGTCCGGACGCAGTTGGCCTTCATGGCGGCCGTCCCGGCCGTCCCGGCCATCCTGCTGGCCAGGGGGTTGCAGTCGGACGCGGCCGTCCGCCGTGCCCTGCTGGGCGTGATGGGGGAGTTTGGCCGGACCCTGGCATCCCTGCTCGCCGAGGGCCGGCGGTCCGGCCACTTCCGTGCCGACCTGGAAGTGGAACGGGCGGCCCTGATGCTGGTCGCCCTGGCGCAGGGGACGGCGGTCCGCTGGCTGCTGTCGGACCGTGCCTTCGACCTGGTGGCGGATGGCATGGCTGGGGTCGATTTGGCCCTCGCCGGTTCACAAGTCGAGACTCCCAACCGTCTGCAAGCATAGGCGGATCGGCCGGCTCCCGGCGCCGCCGAGTTCAGGCGCGAGCGAGGGAACCACGTCATGACGAGCGAAACGGATCATTCCACCAAGGATGGGGCCGATGTGCCGGTCTCCCGTGCCGAGATCGAATCTCTCCAGCGCGAGGCCGTAGACCTGAGGGTTCGTGCCAGCCAAGTCGAGGCCATGGCCGCCAAGATCTTGGCCCGGGCCCATGGTGCCGAGGCCCACGCCGTGGCGGCCCTGGCGCGGGCCGTCGAGGCGGAAGCCAAGGCCATGGAGGCCGAGGCGCACGCGTTGTCCGAGGGGGCGTGGGCCGTCGAGGCCGGCGTCCGTGCCCTCCATGCCCGGCGTTTGGCCGAGCGCGACGTCGGTCAGACCGGGAATGCCCAACCGGACACCGCCCCGAACCCGCCTGCCGCGCCGCCCCCGGCTTCCACGCCGCCGCAGGGACGCGAGATGGCCACCGCGGCTGCCGTCCAGGAACCGGCGGCCCAGGAAGAACCGGGCAAGGGTAAGGGCGCGGGCAAGGCTGCCGGTGGGGCGCGGAGTTCGACGTCCGGAAAGGGGGAGGCATGACCGGCGCTCCCGCTCCGCCAGCCGCCGCGGCACCAGAGGCTTCGGCTCCGGCCGACGCCGCGTTGCCGGCTGAAGCCCGCGACATCATCGACTCGGCGATCCGCATCCTGGAGGCGGCAGCCGCTCAACGCCAAGCCGCCAACAAGGTGCGCGAGGCCTTCGAGCAGCAGCGCCTCGCCCTGGTGCAGGCGGTTTCCGCCCAGAAGGCGGCGGCCCTTATGCAGACGGTCAACGGCCTGCAATTCCTGCAAGGGACCATGGCAAAGCCCGCCGCAGCCCCGGCTTCGCCACCACCACCTCCCGCTCCCCCCGCCGAGGTTCCGCCCAAGCCGGCCGGACCGACGCGGGAAGAAGTGGAAGAGCAGATTGGTGCCATCGTTCGGCGCCTGGTGGCCGAGGAAGTGGCCCGCCAATTGGCGAAGCCTCGCAGGGGGCCGTTGGCGCCCGGGGCGAAATCCAAGCCCCTCCGGCGGACCGCGCCTCGCGGAAACTGATTGCGCTCAACGCCCCGAAACCAATTCGAATACCACCTAGGCGAGTTTATATTTCGAATTAATTCACAATTAGCCGTCTCTAATCGTCCCATGGGAGCGACCATCAATAACATACTCTTCTTGAGGGCGCCAAAGGCCCCTCCGGGAGGGAGGGACGGTGCCCGTGGGGGAAGTGATTGGCCGGCGGCCCGAGGCCGCCCCGCCGCAAAAGGCCGACTTGCGTCCGGAGTCGGAGCGCCCGACCGGTCAGGTCGTGGTGTTTCCCCGGCCTCCGTTGCCTCCGCCGCGTCCGTCTCGGCCGATGCGCGAGGAGTCGCCGTCGGAGCCGGCGCCTTCACCACCTTCCCCGAGTCCGATGGAAATTCTCGCCCAGGCGGCCGGCTTCCCCACCGTTCCCGGCCTTGCCGCCCCCAATCCCCTGGAGATACTGGCCCGCGCCGCAGGTCCCTTCGCGGGGCCGGGAGTGCCCTCGCCGGTCGAGGTGATCGCCCGTTCGGTGGGCATGCCGGCCTTTCCCTTGCCGGACATCGACGGGACGGGCGTCGATCCGGCGGCGGCGCTGTTGGAATCCTTCTGGAAGCTGTGGATGGAGAACCAGACCGCGCTACGCCGCCAAAGTCTGCGGCTGATGTCAGGCAACCAAGCCGATGCCGAAGACGCGCTGGGTAACGCCATGCTCAAGGCCTCGCAGAAGTTTTCGGCCTATGCCGGATCGATCCTCAACGAGCGGGCTTGGCTGTCCCGCCTGGTGCACAATGTCTGCATGGACTTCCACCGGGGCCAGCGGCGCCTGTCCCAGTTCGCCGAGTTGATCCCTACCGAAGATCCCGACGGCGCCCAGGAGATCGAGATCGGCGACGGCATCGATCCCGAGGAATCCCTCGCTGCCCGCCAATCGGTGCAGCGGCTGCGCCAAGCCCTGGACGAGATGCCGCCCAAGCTGCGCGAACCCTTCGTCATGCGCTTCCTGCAGGACCTCTCCTACGAGGAGATCGCCGCCCGCCTGGGCCTGACCAACTGCACCGTCCGGAAGCGAGTCCAACTGGCCCGCGACTACCTGAAGCGGTACGGCATCCGGTGACGGGGAATCAGCAGGCGGTGCCGCGGTTGGCCTTGCAGGCAAGTGCCGCGGCCTCCTTGGCCTTGGCTTCGCAGTGCTCGCCGTTGGCCTGCTGGCAGGCCTTGAGCGTCTCGGCCGCGGCCGCGGCCATCTCGAAGTCCCGCTTGTCCTTGTGCCAGCCCTGCTCGGCCAGGGCGTCAGGGAAGGATTCCGGCTTCAGCCAGACCACCACCTTGTCCGGATAGCGCTGGGCGGCGCCCGAGGCGGCGTCGACGATGAAGCCGATGCCGCCGCCGATCAGGATGTTGCCGAAGGTGACCCCGGCGATGGTCTCTTCCACGGTCACGGCCGTCGGTTCGTGACCGCCTTTTTCGCAGGCCACGGTCATCGGTCCGTCGCCCTTCTGGACGGTGACCGTCCCCGGCGAGAAGTCGAGGCTCCAGCGGCCGGACTTGCTGTCGGAAAGCTTGCAGATGGCGCCGGACACCTTCGGCGTCTCGACGAACACCGGCTGGGTGGTGCCGCTGACCACGCTGCCGCAGCCCGACAGGCCCGCGACCGCAACGATGGAAAGAAGTCTGGTGGATTTCGACATCACCGTTTCCTTGCTGACAACCATTACCGACTTTCCGCCCATCGGCCCACCTGGGCCCGACGGGCCTCCTGTTCCGCCTGCGGATATCCGGGACCGCCCGCCGCCTGAGCCAGGCCGGCCTTGACCAGACCCAGACCGAGGTCCTGGCCGTCCAGGCTGCAAACCACGGCAGGCCCGGTGCGCTCGCAGTGCACCACCTTGCCTTCCGCCCGTTCCGCCAGCCAGCGCCTGGCCTCGGCGGAACAGAGAGCGGCGCCGCAGCGGTCCTCAGGGCCGGGCGGGCGGATGCCGGCCAGGCGGAACAACTCGCCGCCCAGGTCGACGATCCCGCCTTCCACCGCCCGCAGCTTGCCGCTGATCCTTTCCAGGTCGGCGGTGGCATGGGCTTCGGCGAAGCGGGCCGGGCCCGGCGGCGCAGCGGCGGCGGCAGGCGGACGGGGCCCGGAATCGAGCAGCATCTTGTCCACCTGCCCCACCGGCACTGCCTGGACGCGCGGCCCTTCCTGCAAGCCGGCAGGGCGGGCGAAGGATTCCCGGCGAACCGCCCCGGCGGGAACCGCGGAGCCGGCGTCGAAGGCACGGTTGCCGGCCGCGGCCATGGGGGAAGCGGATACCGCGGCTCCGCCGCCGGGCGACGGATGGGTGACCGTCCAGAGCTTGTTGGAATCATCGGCGGCCACCATGGGGGTGCTGTTGCAGGCCCCGGCCAGCAAGGGAAGGGTCGTGACGGCGGCAAGAACACCACGGATCATGACCTGGGCTTGGCCCCGCCCCGCAGCTCGGCGACCCAAGCCACCACCTTGCGGACGAAATCCTGCAGGGCGGCGTTTAACACGCCCTTGTGCAACTCGCCCCCGGTTCCCACCAGGCTGAGCTGTTCATGGTGCCCGCCGATGGGAACCTGGGTGGTTCGACCGCCGTAGTCGGCTTTCATGGTCGCCTCGACGTCGCCGCGCACGGTGACGGAAACCAGGCCCGCCTGGGGATCGCTGAAGGCCCTGGACAGGCGTCCCGACAGGAGGAACTGATCGGACGACGGCAGAAAGCGGCCATCCACCGTTTCGACCTTGTAGCCGGCCCTTTCCAGATTGGCCTTCAGGGAATTGGAAACCCAGACGCTTGGATTGTCGGCGGTACTTACCGCCGCCGTTTCCATGTTGAACCCGTTGCGGACGACCCCGACCTTGGTCTTGTCGCTCCGGACGTCGTCCAGGAGAGCGAGGTAGACGGTCGAACCGGCCCCGTTCGCGGACCCCAGGTCGGGAACCAACTGCACCTCGAGTTGAACCTCGTTGGGGATGAAGGCGCAGGCGGACAGTGCCGTCGCCAGGACGGCGATAAACGGTGCCCCGGGAATCCGCATGATACCCTCCCTCAAATGATATCGCCGACGATGCGGGCGAAGCGTTCCTTCACCTGCTGGGCGATTTCCGCCTGGGCGACGTTGCGCCCGCCGGCGTAGACCGCCACCTGGATGCGGTGGGTCTTTTTCAGGCCGCGCGACTGACGGCGGATTTCCTCGTCTTCCTCGTCTTCCACATGGCCGGTGATGCTGCGGCTGAAGGTGACGGTCTTGCCCTCGCGGGTGGAAGGAGTCTTGATCTCCGCAAAAGCGACCTCGGCGACGATGATGTAGGTGTCGTCGGTGATGAAGCTGCCGAGAATTCCCCCGACCGTCGCCCCCGAGACCACCCCGATGGCGGTGCCGGCGGTGGCCTTGGACCGGTAACCGGCGATGCCGCCCCCGGCGGCGCCCAAGAAGGCGAACTCGCTGGCCAGGTTGGTCTGGATCTGGCCGCTGTACTTGACGTTGAAGTTGACCATCAGGCCGAAGTCATCCGAACGGTCGGGCTTGTAGCCGTTGGCGGCGTAGGCGTCTTCCAACTGCCGGGTGAAGGATTTCATGTCGAAGGCGGTGTCGCCCGAGGTGTTGCGCACCCGCACCTTGAGCTTCTTGTTGCGGAACAGCGAGGAATCGGTGACCAGGCTGCCGTCGACCACCGAGCCGAACATCAAGCCGGTCTCCGGGTCCTTGACCATGGCGAGGCGGTTTTCCGGCGCCCCGACACAGGCGGTGAGGCCGAGCGCCAGCAGGAAGGCGGCACAAAGGGAAAGGCGGGGCCTGTTCATCGGTCTTTCCTTCAATTGGCCTTGACGGCATATTCGGGCATGTATTCGCGGAGAAAACCGGCAACCTCGGAGTAATGAACCGCAAAATTAAGGTTCTGTGCGTCCGTCCGCCCCCAGGTGTTAACACCTACGACCTTGTCGCCCAGGAACAGCGGCCCGCCGGAATTTCCGGGGCTGATGGGCGCATCGATCTGCAGGTAAAGCACGTCCTTGCCGCCCACCATCTGATGGCTCGGCTTGTTGCCCTTGAAATCGTTGCCGGAGCCCTTGCGGACGGCGCTGACGACACCCCGCGTGATGGAGAACTCGAACCCCCTGGGGTGGCCGATCGCCTCGACCGTCGTGCCCAGGTCGATCTCGCTTCCCGAATAGAGCTTCACCGGCTTGCCGCGGCTTTGCACCTTGACCAGGGCAAGGTCCAGGCGGACATCTTTGGCGAAGATCTTGCCGAAGGATTCCTGGCCGTCGTAGAGCTTCATCTCGGCGAACTGCATCTCCTTGACCACGTGGTAGTTGGTCATCACCACGTCGGGGGTGACGAAGAAGCCGGAACCCAGGCCTCCCTTGCCCGGCATGTAGATGGCGACCACATGGTCGAAACGGGCATCGTTCTTCGGGCGCAGTTCGATCCTTTCCTCCTTGTGCTTGGCCAGGGCGACGTTCTTGTCGGCCAGCATCTCCTTGCGCAGGGCTTCGTGGCTGGGCAAGGGCTTGGCGGCCTTGCGGTTGGCCAGGTAGTGGTCGACCAGTTGCGACAGCTTGACGGCGGAGGACGCCCGTTCCCATTCGTCGACCGTGGCCTCGGTATCGCCTGAGGAGCGGTTCCTGTCCTTGTCCGGATCGTTGTCCGCGACGTTGTAGACCACGTCGAAATTGCGCCGCTCGACCACGTCCAGGGTATCCTTGAAGTAGGTCTTGTTGCGCCGGTCGATGACATAGTAGTTCACCGTCATCGTCTTGGTGCCCTTGGTCTGGACCTTCTGGTAGTCGTAATCGGCGTAGACCGGCTTCTCGATGTAGCGCGGCGTGCTCAGAAGCTTCATCTTGCGCTTTTCCAGTTCGTTGGCCGCGATGCCCTGGGCGATCATGCCGCCCAAGGCCCCGATCAAGCCGGCTCCCGGCGAGGCATAGGGGTTCGAACTGTAGGAATAGTTGTTCATGGTGTTCTGGAACCGGGTGTGGCTCAGGTCGTCGCGGGCGGCGCCGATTTCCATCTGCGCCAGGTCCCATTCCGGATTGGGCTCCTTTTCCGTGCCGACCACCTGGCGCGAGCGGACCGCCTCGCTCTTGGTCATGCGGCGCGACGCCTTGGCCATCGCCACGTCGAACACGACGATGTAGTCGGCGGCCTGGGCGGTGGAGTTGGAAAGGGCGTCGTCCAGCTCGGCCTTGGCGGTTTCCACCGGCAGGTCCACGTCGACGGAAGCCGAGAACTCGATCTGCTTGTGCTTGAGCAGGGTATGGCTGGTCACCTCGACGAAGGCGATCTTGACCCCCTTCAAATCCACCTTGTCGAAGCCCGCCTGCTTGGCTGCCCGATGGGCGCCCAAAACACTGGCCAAGTCCTGTTTGCCGCCGCTTTCCTTGGCGATGGCCGCCATCAGGCGTTCGCCCACCGCCTTGCGGGCATCGATGCCGATGGCTTCGAGGGGGTAATTGGCCGCGAACTTCTGGACCTCTGCCGCTTTCGCCGCGGCCAAGGCCTTTTCCAACAGGCCCGGGTTCTCGCGGAACAGGGCCCCGCCGTCCAGCTTGACCGGGAAGACGGCGAAGAATCCTTCCTCGCCGAAATGGGGAAAGGCGGCGAACTGCTCGGGTGCGGCCTTGCGGATCAGGCCTTCCTTGGCTTCCAGGACTTCTTCCAGCTTCGTCGCCTCGGGCGATTTGAAAGCCGCGTCGCGCAGCACCATGGGCTTGGCATAGCCGTCCCGCTGGGCGCGGGCGTCCTGCAGAGCCTTGCGCAATGCCGTCCAACGGTCGCGTCCGGCGGGCCAGGCGAGGCCTTCGACTTGCGTCAGCGCTTCCCCGATTCCGGCCTTCTTCTGGCCGTTGAAATGAGCCGCCACCTCTTCGAGGACCGGCAGGGCCTTGTCGCGGTTCGCCGCGAACCAGTCCTGCTGCTCTTCCAGCAGACGGTCGGCATCGGCGAAGTTGCCGTCCTTGACCAGGCTCTCCAGATGGGCCTTCTGATCGTAGAAGATGGGGTAGAAGTCGCGCGACACCCTGGCCGGCGGTTGCGGCGCCCCGTCCGCCTTGGGAGCGGTTCCGCCTTCCGCCACGCCTGCTGCCATCGGGGGCTTCAGTCCGTGCTGGCAGGCTCCCAGGGCGAGAGCGCCTAATAGGAGAATAGCCAAGATACGAACCCTGGTTGCATATTTTTTCGAAATGAATTGTGCGGCATCCATGTTCAGCCTCGATCGGACGTTCTCTCTTTGTTTGGGACGATAACCCAGACATTTTTGTTTGTCGAGCATCTTGCCGGCATGCGCGCGTATGAGGAGTGTTCCGCCCGTGTTTTGCTGCCGGTGCCACCTCCGATAGGCGGTTGACGGAAGGGCGGTTCGGACGCACTCTCCGCCCGCATTTTTCTCCCAGCGGACGGAGGGGACCATGGTGGAAGCGGGAACGCCCCCGGTGATCGGGGTTATCGGCGGCAGCGGCGTCTACGACATCGACGGCCTGCGGGACAAGCGATGGAAGAAGGTCGAGTCCTCCTTCGGCGAGCCCTCCGACGAGTTGCTGTTCGGCACCTTGGACGGCCAGTCCATGGTCTTTTTGCCCCGCCACGGGCGCGGCCATCGCATCCCGCCCAGCCGGCTGAACTTCCGCGCCAACATCGACGCGCTGAAGCGTGCCGGGGTTACCGAGATCCTGTCGATTTCCGCCTGCGGGTCGCTGAAGGAGGAACTCCCTCCCGGTCACTTCGTCATCGTGGACCAGTTCATCGACCGCACCTTCCTCCGCGAGAAGAGCTTCTTCGACACCGGTCTGGTGGCCCACGTGGCGCTCGGCCATCCCACCTGTCCGCGCCTTAGCGACGCGGTCGAGGAGGCGATCAAGGAACTGGGCATTCCCCATCAGCGGGGCGGCACCTACCTGGTGATGGAAGGCCCGCAGTTCTCCACCCTGGCGGAAAGCCGGCTCTATCGTTCCTGGGGCTGCGACGTGATCGGCATGACCAACATGCCGGAAGCCAAGATGGCCCGCGAGGCGGAAATCTGCTACGCTTCCATCGCCATGATTACCGACTACGACTGCTGGCATCCCGACCACGACCACGTGACGGTGGACGCCATCGTCAAGGTCCTGCTGTCCAACGCCGACAAGGGGCGCGCCCTGGTCAAGCGGGTGGCGCCCAAGCTGCAGGGCCGCAACGCGTCCTGCGCCGCCGGCTGCCACACCGCCCTGGAAACCGCCATCATCACAGCCCCGGAAGTTCGCGACCCCGAAATGGTCAGGAAGCTGGACGCCGTGGCGGGGCGGGTGTTGAACCGGCGATAGGATACTATCGCCTTCCTTGCGGATATCGGAGCAACCGGACGATGGCCTCGACGCGAGTTCCACCAATCGGGCCGAAGATGGCAGCCCGGCGCCACGCGCCATGACCGGACCGACGCCCGTGCCAGCACTGGTCACCGGCGCGGCCCGACGCATCGGGCGGGCCATCGCCCTTGGCCTGGCACGGGCCGGGCATCCGGTGGCGCTGCATTGTCGCCGGTCCCGCGCCGAGGCGGAGGAACTGGCGGCCTTGATCCGTCGCGAAGGCGGCCGCGCCGCCGTGGTGGTTGCCGATCTCGCTTCGGAAGACCAGACCCAAGGCTTGGTGGCCGCCGCCGCCGATGCCTTGGGACCCCTGGGCCTTTTGGTGAACAACGCCTCCTTGTTCGAACGCGACGACGCACTGACCGCCGACCGGGCCTCGTGGGACGCCCACATGGCGGTCAACCTGCGGGCGCCCTTCGTGCTTGCCCAGGCCGTGGCCCGCCAGCTTCCCGAGGCCGTGCAGGGCAACGTGGTCAATATCCTGGACCAACGGGTGCTCAACCCGACGCCCCATTTCACCTCCTATACGGTGAGCCGGTCGGCGCTCTGGACCCTGACCCGAACCCTTGCCCTCGCGCTGGCGCCGCGTCTGCGGGTGAACGCCATCGGCCCCGGTCCCGTGCTGCCCAGCCCGCGCCAAAGCGAGGAACAGTTCGCCCGCCAGTGGCGGAGCTTGCCGCTCGCCCGGCCATCCTCGCCGGACGAGATCGCCGCCGCCGTGCGTTTCATCCTTGACGCCCCCTCCCTGACCGGGCAGATCATCGCATTGGACGGCGGGCAACATCTCGGCTGGGCCCATTGCCCCGGACAGGATGCCCCCGACGAATAGGTGATCCCATGACCGCGACGCCGATCCGAGTGGTCGAGCCCCTGCGTATCGCCGACGCCCGCCAGGCGGTGCGTCACGTCTTCGTGCGCGATCTGGTTCTGTCCTGTTCCATCGGCGTCCATGTCCACGAGAAGGGCAACCACCAACGGGTCCGCATCAACCTGGACTTGGCGGTCGGCGAGGGCGACCGGCCGCTCGGAGACGACATCGGCAACGTGGTCTGCTACGAAGCGATCGTGAAGGGTGTGCGCGCCATCACGCAGCGCGGCCACATCAATCTGGTAGAAACCCTGGCCGAGGAGATCGCGGCCATGTGCCTGGAGGACCGCCGGGTCCGCTCGGTACGGGTGCGGGTGGAGAAGCTCGACGTCCTGCCCGACGCCACCAGCGTCGGAGTTGAAATCGAGCGGTCGTCACCCCTAGTGTGAATGCCCACCCCCAAGCCCTTGATTCGGCGCCTTTCGCAGCCGTTGGCACGGGACTTTTGCACAGGCCCTCGCGGAAAACCTTGTCAAGATATTTTGATGGCGTCCTTATGACAGGCGCCGCGGCATTTCCGGCCGCGTCATAAATTATCCTGTCAATTCAACGTATTTACGGATATGCCTAATCCATGGGCAAGGACGGCGGAAGCAAGGATTTCCGGGGGCCCGCGATCCTTCGCCCGACTTTTTCAACACCTTTTTCCACAGAAAGCGTGGATACTTCACGCGACCGTGAAACCAGAGGGACGAGCGGCCGATGACCGGGGACCGGGACCAGCCTGAAGAGGCACCCCCCAAGGGAGTGGCGGCGATCGCCGGCCACCTGGAGACCCTACCCTTCACGCCGGGCGTCTATCGCATGCTGGACGGCGCGGGAAAGGTCCTCTACGTCGGCAAGGCCAAGAGCCTGAAGAAGCGCGTTGCCGCCTACACGAAGCCCGACCGCCTGACGGCGCGCATCCGGCGCATGGTGGCGGAAACCGTGGCCATGGAATTCGTCACCACCCACACCGAGGCCGAGGCGCTGCTGCTGGAAGCCAACCTGATCAAGCGGTTTCAGCCGCGCTACAATATTCTGCTGCGGGACGACAAGTCCTTCCCTTCCATTCTGCTCACCGGCGGGCATCCCTTCCCGCGGGTGGTCAAGCATCGGGGCGCCCAAAGCCAGGCCGGGGAATACTTCGGCCCCTTCGCTTCCGCCTGGGCGGTGACGGAGACCCTGAGCGTACTGCAGCGGGCCTTCCTGTTGCGGAGTTGCACGGACAGCGTCTTCGAAGGCCGGACCCGCCCCTGCCTCCTGCACCAGATCAAGCGCTGTTCGGCTCCCTGCGTGGGCCGCATCGCGGAAGCGGACTACGCCGCCTTGGTGGCCGAGGCACGCGCCTTCCTGAAGGGGGATAGCCGGCGCATCCAGGATGCCCTGGCGGTACGGATGCAGGAAGCCAGCGACGCGCTGGACTTCGAAGCCGCCGCCCAGTTCCGCGACCGCATCCGGGCCTTGGCCCGCATCCAGGCCCACCAGGACATCAATCCGGCCAGCCTGCCCGAGGCCGACGTCATCGCGGCCCACCAGCAAGGCGGCCAGACGGCCATCCAGGTCTTCTTCTTCCGCGCCGGGCGCAATTTCGGCAACCGTGCCTATTTCCCCAATCACGCCGCCGACGAGGAGATTCAGGCGGTGCTGGAGGCGTTCATCGGCCAGTTCTATGCGTCCCGGCCCCCGCCATCCCTGGTCCTGGTCAGCCACGAGTTGCCCAACCGGGTTCTGGTGGAGGAAGCCCTCTCCGTCCACGCCGGCCGGAGAATCCAGGTGGCCCGGCCGCTACGGGGCGACAAGCGCAAGGTCCTGGAACATGCCTTGGCCAACGCGCGCGATGCGCTGGTGCGGCGCTTGGCCGAAGGCGCCAGCCAGCGCCAGTTGCTGGAGGCCTTGGCGATGGCCCTCGACCTGGAGGGGCCGCCGACGCGCATCGAGATCTACGACAACAGCCACGTCCAGGGCAGTCTGGCGGTGGGCGGGATGGTGGTGGCGGGACCGGAAGGCTTCGTCAAGGCCGCCTATCGCAAGTTCAACATCCGGGGCGCCGATCTGGCGCCCGGCGACGACTACGCCATGATGCGCGAGATGCTGACCCGCCGCTTTGCGCGCGCGCAGAAGGAGGACCCGGACCGTGGCGGCGGCCAGTGGCCCGACTTGGTACTGGTCGATGGCGGCGGCGGGCACTTGGCGGCGGCGCGGGGGGCGATGGCCGACCTGGGAATCGAGGACGTTGCCCTGGCCGCCATCGCCAAGGGGCCGGACCGTAACGCGGGGCGGGAACGTATCTTCCTGCCCGACCGCCCCGAGCCCTTGGTCTTGGAGCGCCGCGACCCGGTGCTCTATTTCCTGCAACGCCTGCGCGACGAGGCCCACCGCTTCGCCATCGGCAGCCACCGGGACCGCCGCGCCAGGGCCGCGACCACTTCGCCGCTGGACGAGATTCCCGGTATCGGCGCGAGGCGCAAGAAGGCGCTGTTGCTCCACTTCGGCTCGGCCAGGACGGTGGCCGAGGCAGGACTCAAGGATTTGGAAGGCGTGGCCGGCATCAGCGCCACCGTCGCGAGACGGATTTATGACTGGTTCCATGGCGGCGCTTGAGGCGCTAATATCCCGTCGCATGACCAATCTACCCAACCTGCTGACTCTCTCGCGCATCGTCGCCATCCCCGTGCTGGTGGGGCTTCTGTATATGGAGCCGCCGCTCGGCAACTGGCTGGCGCTGGGCGTCTACAGCCTAGCCGGGGTCACCGACTACCTGGACGGATACTTGGCGCGTGCCTGGGGCCAGCAGTCGGCCCTGGGGCGGTTTCTCGATCCCATCGCCGACAAGCTGCTGGTGGCGTCCCTGTTGCTGGTGCTGGTGGCGCTGGACCGCATCGCCGGCATCGCGACCCTGGCGGCGGTGGTCATCCTCTGCCGGGAGATCCTGGTCTCCGGGCTGCGCGAGTTCCTGGCCGAGGTGCGGGTCGGGGTACCGGTCAGCCAGCTCGCCAAGTGGAAGACAACGGTGCAGATCGTCGCGATGGGCTTTTTGATCGTCGGAGAGGCCGGACCTCAGTTCGGCCCCCTGTCCACCACCGAGGTTGGCCTCGTCGGCCTGTGGCTGGCGGCGGCGGTAACCTTGGTCACCGGCTACGACTACCTGATCGCGGGTCTCAAGCACATCAACGGGGCCAAGCCGTGAAGCGCCGCGTGCTCGGCATCGTGGGATGGAGCGGCGCAGGCAAGACCACGCTGCTGGTGCGGCTGATTCCGGAACTGGTCGGGCGCGGCCTCAAGATTTCGACGGTCAAGCACACCCACCACGACTTCGATATCGACCGGACGGGCAAGGATTCGTATCGCCACCGCGAGGCCGGGGCCGGCGAGGTGCTGGTCGCCTCGGAACGGCGTTGGGCCCTGATGCACGAACTGCGCGGCGCCGCCGAACCCTCCCTGGACACCCTGATCGGGCACATGTCGCCCTGCGACCTGTTGCTGGTGGAAGGGTTCAAGCACCATCCCCATCCCAAGCTGGAAGTGCATCGCCCGGCCAACGGC
Organism: Magnetospirillum sp. WYHS-4; assembly: GCA_039908345.1. Lineage (NCBI taxonomy): Bacteria > Pseudomonadati > Pseudomonadota > Alphaproteobacteria > Rhodospirillales > Rhodospirillaceae > Magnetospirillum > Magnetospirillum sp. WYHS-4. Next base: position 9,346 of record JAMOBD010000051.1, on the reverse strand, counting down.
AAGCCCCTGCTGCATCCCAACGATTCGACCATCGTCGCCGTGGCCTCCGACGTGGCCCTGGCGGACTGCGCCCTGCCGGTGCTCGATCTCGGGAACGAAAGGGCCATCGCCGACTTCATCCTTTCCCTGCAGGAAATACCGTCATGATGACCCTGGAAGAAGCTCTGGTTCGGCTGCGCGGCAGCTTCCGGGCGGCCGTGGGGACGGAAACCGTCCCGCTGCGCGCCGCCCTGGGTCGCGTGCTGGCCGAGGATCTCGTGGCCGGCCGCGATGTGCCGCCCCACGACAATTCCGCCATGGACGGCTATGCGGTGCGCGTCGCCGACCTGTCCGCCGATCTGCCCACCCGCCTGCCGGTCACGGGACGCATCGCCGCCGGCCATCCGCTGGATCGTCCGGCCCGGCCCGGCGAAGCCCTGCGCATCTTCACCGGCGCCCCCATGCCGGAAGGGACCGATACGGTGGTCATGCAGGAGGACGTCACCCTGGACGGCGACCACGTGATTCTTCCCCCCGGCATTCCGGCCGGCGCCAACCGACGCTGCCGCGGCGAGGACGTGGCGGCGGGAACGACGATCATTCCCAGGGGCCGCCTGTTGCGGGCCCAGGAGATCGGCTTGGCCGCCTCGGTGGGCCGTTCCGAATTGCCGGTGGCCGAACGCCTGCGTGCCGCCGTCTTCTCCACCGGCGACGAACTGCGCGACCCTCTGGCCGGAGCCGCGCCGCCGCCCGGCTGCGTCTTCGACGCCAACCGCTTCACCGCCTTGGCCCTGCTGGAAGGCCTGGGCTGTGCGGTGACCGACCTGGGCATCCTGCCCGACGACCGCGCCGCAATGGCAAAGGCCTTGGCGGCGGCCGCGCGGGGGCACCACCTGATCGTCACCTCGGGTGGGGTCAGCGAAGGCGAGGAGGACCACGTCAAGGCTGCGGTCGAGGAACAGGGCGACCTGCATTTCTGGAAGATGGCCATCAAGCCCGGCAAGCCGGTGGCCCTGGGCCGGGTGGGAAGGGCGGCCTTCGTCGGCCTGCCCGGCAATCCGGTGTCGGCCATGGTGACCTTCATGCTGGTCGGACGCGCCGTGGCCCTTCTTCTGATGGGGCGCGACGACATCGTCCCGCCGCGCATCCCGGTACGGGCCGGATTTTCCTTCAGGCGCAAGCCCGGCCGGCGCGAGTGGCTGCGCGTCCATCTGGAACGCGACGAAGACGATGGTTTGGTTGCCCGGAAATTTTCCTCCGAGGGTTCGGGCATCCTGACCTCCATGGTGGATTCGGACGGGCTGGTCGAGGTGCCGGAGGCGGTGGCGGTCATCGAACCGGGGACCTGGGTCGACTACATTTCCTTCAGCGAGGTGATGCGATGAGCCTGCGCGTCCTTTACTTCTCCTGGCTGCGCGAACGCATCGGGACGGCCGAGGAGACCGTGGAGCCGCCGGCCGGCATCGCCGACGTCCAGGGGCTGGTGGACTGGCTCAAGGCCCGGAGCGACAAGCACGGCGAGGCCCTGGCCGACCTGCGCCTGGTCCGGGTGGCGGTGAACCAGGAGCATGTGCCTTTTTCCCATCCGGTGAAGGCGGGCGACGAGGTGGCCTTGTTCCCGCCGGTGACCGGAGGCTGACCATGTCCGTCCGCGTGCAGCGCGAGGATTTCGACGTCGGGGCCGAACTGGCGACGCTGACCTCGGGCCGGCACGGCATCGGCGGGGTCTGCCTGTTCGTCGGTCTGGTGCGCGACCTGGCCGGGGACAAACCCATCGCCGCCATGACACTGGAACACTATCCGGGCATGACCGAAAAGGAACTGGAGCGCATCGAGGCCGAGGCCCGCGCCCGCTGGCCTCTGGAGGAAACCCTGATCGTCCACCGCCACGGGCGGCTGGAGCCGGGCGACAACATCGTCCTGGTGGCCGCCGCCTCGGCCCATCGCGGGGCGGCCTTCGAGGCGGCTCGGTTCCTCATGGACTTCCTGAAGACACGGGCGCCGTTCTGGAAGCTGGAAGACATCGGCGGGGACAGCCGCTGGGTCGATGCCCGCGACGGCGACGACGCGGCCGCCGCCCGCTGGCGAGAGGCGAGCCGATAGCGCAAAGCTAAATCTAGAGTCTCTCCGACTCCGCGGATTCTAGATGTAGTTGCCTTCGTTAACCATAACGCATTGATTCAACAAGATTCTTGACGGAGATTCGCTCATGAATCATCCTGGGTCTCCTGGGACCCCAAGGGGGATTGAGCGATGGCTGATCGGATTCTCGTCGGCGACTGCGTCGAATTGATGAACAACCTGCCGGAAGCGTCGGTGGATCTGGTGTTCGCCGATCCACCGTACAACCTCCAACTCGACGGCGAGTTGCTGCGGCCCAACCACTCCAAGGTGGAAGGCGTGGAGGAGGACTGGGACCGCTTCACCGACTTCGCCGCCTACGACCGCTTCACCCGCGACTGGCTGAAGGCGGCGCGGCGCGCCCTCAAGCCCGACGGCACCCTCTGGGTGATCGGCAGCTACCACAACATCTTCCGGGTGGGCAGCATCCTGCAGGACCTGGGATACTGGATGCTCAACGACGTGGTCTGGCGCAAGACCAACCCCATGCCCAACTTCCGTGGCAGGCGCTTCACCAACGCCCACGAGACCCTGATCTGGTGCGCTCGCGACAAGGATTCCAAATACCGTTTCAACTACGAGGCCATGAAGAATCTGAACGACGAGTTGCAGATGCGATCCGACTGGCTCTTGCCCATCTGCACCGGACAGGAACGGCTCAAGCAAGGGGGACGCAAGGCCCACCCGACCCAGAAGCCGGAGGCGCTGCTGCACCGGGTCATCCTGTCGTCCACCGAGGTGGGCGAGGTGGTGCTCGATCCCTTCTTCGGCACCGGGACCACCGGGGCGGTGGCCAAGGCCCTGAAGCGTGGATTCGTCGGGCTGGAGCGCGACCCCGAATACGCCAGGCTGGCGGAGGAACGCATCGCCCGCATTCGTCCCATCGATGACCCGACCCTGGTCGCCACCCCCACCAAGCGCGACGAACCGCGCATTCCCTTCGGCTGGCTGGTGGAACGGGGTATGCTGACTCCGGGCGACGTGCTCTACGACCAGGGCCGCCGCTTCTCGGCCCGCGTCCATGCGGACGGCACACTCGGCACCTCGGACTTCCGGGGCTCCATCCACAAGGTCGGCGCCTTCGTCCAGAAAGCCCCGGCCTGCAACGGCTGGCAGTTCTGGTACAAGGAGATCAAGGGCCAACTGGTACCCATCGACGTCTTCCGCCAGAAGATCCGGGCCGAATTGCACTGATCCGCCTTCCGGGAGAGTCACAAAATTTTACAAGACTTAACGGACCCCTACACGGGGAACTGATATCCATCGACCATCCCAGGGGAGTTCAAGGAGGGGGCGATGGTCAGCGAACGGTTCATGAAGGCAGTCTTGGCGACCGGGGTTCCGGAGGTCGACGACGAACACGCCAGCCTGTTGGGCCATGCCCGCGAGTTGGAGCGTGCTTTCCTGACGGGAGCCTCCCGGCAATACCTGCTGTTGTTGCTGGAAAACTTCATGCTGCGCATGGAGAGCCATTTCCGCGCCGAGGAAGCCATGGCCGACCAGGGGCTGTTCGTGGTCAGCGACGGCCATCTGCGCGATCACCAGCGTATCCTGCGCGAAATGCGCGGCACCCGTGCCGCCCTGGAATTGATGACCGAAAGCATCTCGGTCCGCGACATGTTCCGCACCGAGGACCGGCTGGTCAACCACATCATCCGCTTCGACCTGGAAATCCGCCACGGCGACATGATCTGCCACGCCGCGATGGCCGACCGGTCGGGAGCGCCGGCTACATCCTGACCCGTACCCGATAGGCCAGTTCGATCTTGCCGCCGGGCGGTATGGCGAGAACCCATTCCGCCCGTCCGGCTGAAGCCTTCCGGTGTGGGTGGCTTTCCTCCAGCATCTGCCAGTCGCCCGGAATCGGTTCGGCGATCCGGACCTCCACCGCCTCCTTTCCGCCGTTGGTCGCCGTGATCCGGTAGGCGCTTTCCGCCAGCCGGTCCGCCACCCGATTGAATTCGGTCTGCAGGCGCCGGACCGGCAGATCGGAATCCTTGCCGACGCGCAGACGCACCGTTTCCCCCTTGGCCGTATGGCCCAGGCGGTCGGCGCCGACGAACTGAAGATCTTGGGCGGCATCGCGGCGATAAAGCCGCAGCGTGCCGGCCGGCAAGGGGAGCCCCAATCCGTCCCTTTCCCCATTGTCGAAGACCAGCGACAGCGCCGCATGGTCGTCCCGGTCCCCGCGCGCGCTGTCGCGGTAGACGTAGGGCGTCCCTTCGGAGACCCGCTCCAGTTTCGCCTTCACGGCCGGGGCGGCAAGCAGGGAAACCTGCCGCGTCTGGCCGTCCAATAGGGTGACCGGCCGGGCGATGGTGTAGAGGTGGTAGCCCGACAGGGATTCCTCGGATACGCCATCCGTAACCGCGCCTTCGGCCATGGCGGCCTTGGACATCAAGCGCGGTTGCGGCGGGGCCTGGGGCCCCCGCGCCACCTCGCCGGCCACCAGCTTCACCGCCGCCTCGGGCAGGTCGGCGCCGCTGGCGTTGGTCATGGTGGCCCAGGCTTCCAGGACCAGGCGATCGCCGGAAGGCGCGATTTCCGCCTGGTAGTCGGCCCGCCATTTGATGCCGCCGGTCAGGTAGCGCAGCTCGATGTCGCGCGCCGCCGCCGCCGCCGCGTCGATCCGCGACACCAGGGTCGGCTGGGCCCGAAGTCCGGGCGGCAGGCCGTCGAACAGAAGGGCGGCAGGATCGCCGGTGCGTAGCTTGCCGTCCGGCATCTGCAGCACCAAGCCGCCCGCCACCGCCAACACGCGGGCGCGGACCACGGTTTCCTGGCCGGTGGCCGGATGGGTCTGGATCAATCCCACCTCGCGGCCCAGGGACGCCTCCAGCAAGGCGGGCGGCGAAATCAGCTTGGCGTCGAAGGCCTGGTCGAGCACCGCCATTCCCGCTTCCCCGTCGACCGGGGCCAGGAACGCCGTTTCCGGAATCAGGTGGGCGGCGACTCCTTCGAAGGCCAACGCCGATTCGCCCTTGGGCAGGGCCACCCGGCGGCGGTCGCGCACCAGGGCCAGGTCGTTGTTGTAGATGGTGAGCGCCAGCCGGCTCCGGTCGGCGACCGGAACGACCTTCTCGGGCGGGCCGGCCGCCAGGGCGTCCAGCGAAACGGCCCCCAGCAGGGCGGCGAACAGGAAATGGCGCATGACGGAATCCTCCCGGATCGAGTTTGCTTTCGCCAAGCGCCTGGGGCAAGGTTCTTGCCACCATGCGACGGGGGAAAAATGGCGGATTCGATGATCGCGATGCTGTTGGGCGCCCTTCTGGCCATGGCCGGGGCGGCTCTGGTGCTGCTGGTGGTCCGCCGGGGCGGAAGCGATCGGCTCGATCCCCTGGTCCAAGCCGTGGAACGGCTGGCCGGCATCCAGGGCGAACAGGCCGGCCGCCTACACCAACTGGCCGAGGACCAAGCCAACGCCCAGGGCCAGTTGGCCCGCCGCCTGGAGGAACGCCTGGAGGTGGTGTCGCGGCGGGTCGGCGACGGGCTTTCCGAGCACGCCCGCAATACCGGCGAGACCATGTCCCGCCTGCACGAGCGCTTGGCGCTCATCGATGCCGCCCAGAAGAACCTGGCCGACCTGTCCCAACAGATGGTCGGGCTGCAGGACATCCTGTCCAACAAGCAGGCACGCGGCGCCTTCGGCGAAATCCAACTCAACGACCTCGTCTCCAAGGCCTTGCCGCCCTTCGCCTACGAGGTGCAGGCCCGCCTGTCCAACGGCAAGATCGCCGACTGCCTGCTGAAGCTGCCCAATCCGCCCGGTTCCATCGCCATCGACGCCAAGTTCCCGCTGGAAAGCTATCGCCTGCTGACCGAGGCCCGGGACGAGGTGGCACGGGTGCAGGCCTCGCGGGCCTTTTCCGCGGATGTGCTGACCCACGTGAAAGCCATCGCGGAGAAGTACATCGTGGCCGGAGAGACCGCCGAATCGGCTCTCATGTTCCTGCCGTCGGAGGCCATATACGCCGAACTGCACGCCAATTTCCGCAACGTGGTGGAAGAATCCTTCCGCCGCCGGGTCTGGATCGTCTCCCCCACCACCCTGATGGCGACCTTGAACACCGTTCGCGCCGTGCTCAAGGACGCCCGCATGCGCGAACAGGCCGGCCTGATCCAGAAGGAGGTGCTGGAGTTGCTGAAGGACGTGGCGCGCCTGGACGAACGGGTGGAAAGCCTGCAAAAGCATTTCGGCCAGGCGGGCAAGGATATCGGCGAGATTCGCATCTCCGCCGACAAGATCGTGCAACGCGGCGAGAAGGTGGAGAGCCTGCAATTGGGCGAAGACTCCCCCGCCGCCGACCTGCCGCCGCCGCGGACGTGAAAAGGCGGAGGTGGATTTTCCTCTCCGGCGCCATTACTTATGGGCCATGTTCACCGCACCCGATCGTCTCGACCTGCTCACCGACTTGATCGCCAAAGCCCGCCGCGCCGGTGCCGATGCCGCCGACGCGGTCTGGGTCGAAGGGGTCTCGTTGTCCTTCAGCCGCCGCCTCGGCAAGCAGGAACGCCTGGAGCGTTCCGAAAGCGCCGACCTGGGCCTGCGGGTGCTGATCGGCCGGCGCCAAGCGATGGTTTCCTCGTCGGATACCGGTGCGGAGGCCTTGGACGAACTGGTGGCGCGCGGCGTCGCCATGGCCCGCGCGGTGCCCGAAGACCCCTGGTGCGGCTTGGCCTTGCCGGAACAACTGGCCGCCCAGGTTCCCGACCTGGACGCCTTCGATCCCGTCGAGCCGACGCCCGAGGTGCTGGAGGACCGCGCCGCCCGTGCCGAAGACGCGGCCTTGGCCGTGCCGGGCGTGACCAATTCGGAAGGCGCTTCGGCCGGCTGGGGCCGCAGCACCTTCGCCATCGCCGCCTCCAACGGCTTTGCCCGCGTGCACAGCGGATCGCGCCATTCGGTCTCGGTCTCGGTGCTGGCCGGCGAAGGCACGGCCATGCAGACCGACTACGACTACACCAGCGTCGTCCACGGCGCCGATCTGCGGAATCCGGAAGACATCGGGCGGGCGGCGGGCGAGAAGGCGGTGCGCCGCCTGCATCCCCGCAAGGCGGAATCGGCGCGCCTGCCGGTGGTCTTCGATCCCCGTGTCGCGCGCAGCTTGCTGGGCCATCTGGCCGGCGCCGCCAACGGCGCCTCGGTGGCGCGGGGCACGTCCTTCCTCAAGGACCGCATGGGCCAGCGCATCTTTCGCGAAGGCGTGACGGTGATCGACGATCCGCACCGTCGGCGGGGCTTGGCGTCGCGTCCCTTCGACGGCGAGGGCATCGCCACCCGGCGGCGCGCGGTGGTCGAGGACGGCGTCCTATCCACTTGGTTTCTCGATCTGGCGACCGCCCGCCAGTTGGGCCTGGAGACCACGGGCCATGCCGGCCGCGGGACTTCGTCGCCGCCTTCGCCCTCGCCGTCCAACCTTTATCTGGAGCCCGGTTCCTTGAGCCCGGCCGAATTGATGGCCGATATCGACGCCGGTCTTTACGTCACCGACATGATGGGCTTCGGCATCAACTTCGTTACCGGCGACTACAGCCGCGGCGCCACCGGTTTCTGGATCGAGAAGGGAAAACTCGCCTACCCGGTGAGCGAAGTGACGGTGGCCGGCAACCTGATCGACATGTTTGCCCGGCTGACCCCGGCTGGCGACCTGGAGTTTCGCTACGGCACCGACTCCCCCACGGTACGCGTCGACGGCATGACGCTTGCCGGCCGTTAATCGAATCGCAAAGGGAAGGAAGCTATGCTGTCCGTCGACCACCAAGCAGCGGACGGAGGCAGCCATGACCAGCGGCCACATCGTCACCCGCGCAGCTCTCGCCAATCCGGAATTTCATCATTTGCGGCCGCGTGGCATGGCCGCTCTCCTGCGCCGCTTGGCGCAGCAGGTCGTCCGTTGATTGCCTGGGCGCTGTTGCTCGCGGCGGGCTCCGTCCTGGCCGCCGAGGCGCCGCCGCCCCTGGCGCCGCCGACCGAGGTCGGCACTCCCCAGGTCCATCTGCCGCCGCCGGAGACATACGGCCCCGGCGCCCCGGTGGCGCCCCTGGCCGCCAAGCCCGGCGACTGCCGCATCGGCAACACCTCTCTGGATGGCCGCGAGACCCTGGTTCTCGTCTGCATGGACGAGACCGGCCACTGGCGGATGCGGGGCGAGGTGCGCTAGCTGTGGAGTCGTATGAGGTTGGCCCCGGCCAAGGCGAGCCGTCAGTGGGTCGGTCCCTCGACCGGCAGGCCGGCGGCCTTCCATTCGGGATAGCCATCTTCCAGGCGGCGGGCGGCGCGACCTTGGCGACGCAGCTTTGCCACCGCCTCGAAAGACAGCACGCACCAGGTTCCCCGGCAATAAGCGACGACCTCGAACTCCTCGGGCAGGGCGGCCAGATGTTCCTCCAGGTCCCGGAGGGGGATGTTGACGGCGCCGGGCAGGTGGCCGGCGTCGAACTCCTCTGGCGGGCGGACGTCCAGCAGGGTGACCGTTCCCTCCTTGAGGCGGCTTAGCAGTTCGTTCCGCGACATGGGCTCCAGGCTGTCGCGGGCGGCGTAGTAGCCATGGATGACACGTTCCACCTCGGCCACGTGGCGCTCGGCGGAACGCTGAAGGGCGTTGAACAGGTCAACCACGTCGTCGCCGGTCAGGCGGTAGATCACCCTGACGCCGTCCCGGCGCGAGGTAACCAGCCCGGCTTGGCGAAGATGCTGGAGATGCTGGGAGGCGTTGGCAACCGACAGTCCCACCGCCTTGGCCAGGGCCTCGACGCCCCGTTCGCCCTGGGCGAGGGCTTCCACAAGCTCCAGCCGATGGGCATGGCCGAAAGCCTTTGCCATCTGGGCGAATTGTTCGAACAGGACCTTCTTGGGACTGGTCTTGGACACTTGACAGGCTGCCTTGAATGATAATCAATTGACTCATTGAATAATGCTGCCTCGGGGGAACGTCAAGGTGGGGAAAGGCTTTCGCGTTACGACAGCGCTTGGCATGGTGGCGGTCCTGGGCGCCCAGACGCCCGATCCGATCCGGCGCTGGGAGGGGGACGGGCTGAGACTGGAACTGGAACCGCTGCTCTCCGATCAGGTCTCGGCATTCTTCATCGGACGGGGCTTTCCTGCCGATGCGGCGGGGATGGTCGCTGGCGACGGCTGCCTGTTCAGGGTGGCGCTGGGGAACGCGGCGAACGCCTTGGGGGCTCCGGCTGTGGAAATCCGGCTCAGGGACTGGAATTCCGTGACCAAGAATGGCCTGAAGCCGCT
>JAMOBD010000050.1 GCA_039908345.1 Magnetospirillum sp. WYHS-4 | reverse complement strand
CCAACGACAGAGAAAATGTTCCACTACATTTTTCGCCAGGTCCGGATTTCAGGCCAAAAAACCCAATATTTTCAATAGGGGCCTCTCCCAAAACGCCCCTCCACTGTTCAAGTTGGGCTTGAGCACGTGCGGAGACACATCCACCAGGCCGGCCCGTGCCACGGCCCGGTTGTCGCAATCAATATCCGCCAGTTGACCGCCGAACGGGTGGTGCCACGATTCGAGAAGGGCCGCCCGATCCGCTCCTGGCAGCCCAAGTGGGACGGCGAGCGCAACGAGGCGCTGGACCTTTTCGTTTACGCCACCGCCGCTGCTCCGACGCCCCAGTCCCGGCGACCAAACCAGCCCCACCCGTCATCCGCTCGGCTTGGATGGGGTGATGGGACCTACAAGTGCCTGCCTACGTCCATACGCTGGTGCAGGACGCGGACGACGACGAGGCCAGCTTCGGTGAAGCGGTAGAACACGAGATGGGCCCCGACCGGATACTTGAAGTATCCCTCGCGGATATCGACCGGACGCCCGGTCTTCCGGCCCGCCGCCAATTCCTCGAACGTATCGACAATGGCGCTGTGGTAGCTGTCGGCCTGCTCCGGCGACCAGTTCTTGAAGGTGTAGAGCCAGATTTCCTCGAGGTCGGATTCCGCCCGTGGCGAAAGCCGGTAAGCGCGCCGCCTACCGGGCATGCTTGGCCCGCATGCGCTTCAGGAACGCCTTGCTGTCGAACGGCGTCGGCGGGCCGGACTCCTCCCCGGCGATGAGCGCATCCTGAAGGGCCTTCACCTTGGCCTCGTGCTCCTCCAGGAGCCGCAGGCCCGCCCGCACCACGTCGCTGGCCGAGCCGTAGCGGCCGGTCTGAACCTGGGCATCGATGAAATCGGCGAAATGCTCGCCGAGCGAAACCGACGTGTTGCGCGCCATTCGGCACCTCCTGGGCTGATGCCAATATATACCAATTTTTGGTAGATGCCGAATCCGAAATTTGGGTGGCGATGAGCATCTGCGGATGGGCATGACGCGCCCCCTGCTTGTCCAGGGGAGGGCGCATTTTGGCAATCACATATCGACCGCCTGGGACCCCCTCAAGCGCAAACGCCTCAAGGCCGCCCTCATCGGCCGTTAACGATTCATGGGTTCGCCCTGTGACGGAGCCGAAAGGGCTTGATCGCCGGCAGGCTTCCGAGTAAACGTGGGGCCCTTCCGGCCATGTCCCCTTCGTCTAGTGGCCCAGGACACCGCCCTCTCACGGCGGTAACAGGGGTTCGAATCCCCTAGGGGACGCCAATTCTTTCAGCATGTTATCAAATGCCGCCGCCGGGCTTAGGTAAGATTTAGGCACTAAACCTGGATGGACTGCGACGGACGCGGTCGCCCGCCCTCCGCCCTCCACGAAGGGAGGCCATGCCCCCTTGATATCGGCGATTTGGGCCGTTTGCGCGATGGGGGGTTGACCACGACGGGCGGCTCGCCAAGAATCCCCCGGTATCGCCCCGCCGACGAAAGGCCTTCCCCATGAAGACGCAGTTGCCGCCAGGCACCATTACCCTGGGAGGATCGATCGGCGTCGGGCCCTCCTACGAGGAGCGGCTGCGGGTCAACGATCTGCTGGTCGGCTTGGAAGACGCGCCCTTTGGCCGCTTCGTCCAGCGTTGCGTCTTCATGGCCTTCGACGAAAGCGAGATGATCATCAGCGAGGGCGAATTCGCCTACAGCGTCTTCTTCGTCATCGAGGGCCGGGTGCGCATCGCCAGCCAGGTGGGCGGCGAGGGGCCCGAAATGGAAATGGTCTATCGCGACGTCCCCGCCGGCCGCTGGTTCGGCGAGATCGCCGCCATCGACAAGGGCGAGCGTTCCGCGACCGCCTATGCCCTCGACAAGCAGGTGGTGGTGGCGGCGGCGCCGCGGGAGGTCTTCGTCAATCTGATCCTCGAACACCGCCATATCGCCGTGCGGGTGCTCGAGAGCCTGGCGGCGGCCATCCGTTCCTCCAACCAGCGCATGGCCCAGGTGGGCTCCCTGTCGGGTGTGCAGCGCGTCTACGGCTATCTTCTGGAAGCCTCGCAGCCCAGCCCGGAGCCCGACGGCAGTTGGCTGATCCCCAAGTTGCCCAGCCACGACGAAGTCGCCTTGAAGGCCGTCACCTCGCGCGAGGTGGTGGCGCGTGCCATCAGCCAGTTGCTGCAGGACGGAGTGGCCAAGCGCGAACGCGGCGCCTTCCGCATCCTCAACCGCCAGAAGCTGCAGCAGCTCGCCATCCAGGTCTGATCTCGAATCGCCCGGCGATTCGGCCTATATCCAGGGCGAAGGAGCCATGCCATGACCGAAACCGCAGCCCTCCCGCCCCGTCCCGTGGTGCTCTGCATTCTGGATGGCTGGGGCTGGCGCGAGGACCCCAAAGACAACGCCATCGCTGCCGCCGAGACCCCCAACTGGGACCGGTTCGTCCGCCAATATCCGCTCGCCTTCCTGGAGGCTTCGGCCCTCCAGGTCGGGTTGCCGGAAGGCCAGATGGGCAATTCCGAGGTCGGCCATATGAACCTGGGCGCCGGCCGGGTGGTCATGCAGGACTTGCCGCGCATCGATCAGGCCTTCCGCGAGGGCACCCTGGGCGACAGTCCGGCCTTGAGAAAGCTGGTGGACGCGCTCCGCCAGAGCGGCGGCACCTGCCATTTGATGGGTCTGCTGTCGCCGGGCGGCGTCCATTCCCACCAGGATCACATCGCCGGGCTGGCACGCATCGTCGCGGCGGCCGGGATCTCCGTGAAGATCCATGCCTTTCTGGACGGCCGCGACACGCCGCCCCGGAGCGCCGCCGACTACATGGGCCAGTTCCTCGCCAGCTTGGCCGGGACACGCGGTGTGACGGTGGCGACCGTGGGCGGGCGCTACTACGCCATGGACCGCGACAAGCGCTGGGAGCGGGTCTTCAAAGCCTACGCCTGCCTGACACAGGGCGAGGGCGAGAAGGCCGCCGACCCGGCTACCGCCATCCAGGCCAGCTACTTGGCCGACAAGGGCGACGAATTCATGCTGCCCACCGCCATCGGCGGCTACTCCGGCATGCGGGACGGCGATGGCCTGATCATGGCCAATTTCCGTGCCGATCGGGCCCGCGAGATCCTGGAAGCCCTCTGCGATCCCGACTTTTCCGGCTTTTCCCGCCCCAAGGTGGTGCGGTTCGCCGCCCGCGTGGGAATGGCGGAATATTCCAAGGACCTGAGCCGCTTCCTGGACAACCTGTTCCCGCCCGGCGAACTGACCCGCATTTTCGGTGAACTGGTGTCCGAGGCCGGCCTGACCCAGTTGCGCATCGCCGAAACGGAAAAGTACGCCCACGTCACCTTCTTCTTCAATGGCGGACGCGAACAGGTCTTCGCGGGCGAGGAGCGCATCCTGGTGCCCTCGCCCAAGGTCGCCACCTATGACCTGCAACCCGAGATGTCGGCTCGCGAGGTCACGGACCGGCTGGTGGAGGCCATCGCGTCGGGCCGCTTCGACGTGGTGATCGTCAACTACGCCAACGGCGACATGGTGGGCCATACCGGGTTCCTGGAGGCGGCCGCCAAGGCCGCCGCGACCCTGGACGGCTGCCTGGGCCGGCTGGAAAGGGCGGTGGGCGAGGCGGGCGGTGTCCTGCTGGTCACAGCCGACCACGGCAACTGCGAACAGATGCGCGACGAGGAAACTGGCCAGCCCCACACGGCCCATACCTTGAATCCGGTGCCGGTGGTGCTGGTCCACGGCCCGGCCTGGGCCGCCGGGCTGCGCAACGGCCGCCTGGCCGACGTGGCCCCCACCTTGCTGCGCCTGCTGGGCCTGCCCCAGCCCAAGGAAATGACCGGCCGCCCGCTGATCGTCGAGACCGGGGACCGGCAGGCTGCGGCACAGTAGCCGGTCGGCGAATCCGCCTCTACCCCGTCGCTCCCGAATCCGCCTATAGTTCGGGGAATGAGGTGGCTGTCTCCGAATCCTTCCGAAAACCGCCGGCCGATCCGGTGGCTTTCCCTTGTCCTGCCGGTCGCCCTGCTGGCCTGGGCGCCTTGCGGACTGTCGGCCGCCGATCCGGCCAAGCGGCTGGAGGAGGTGGAGAAAGCCTTGGAGCAGGAACGCAGCCGGGCCCGCGCCCTGGAGCGGGAGGCCTCGGGGCTGGACGTGGACCTGGGCGAACTGCGCAACCGCATGGTGGAAGCGGCCGCCGCCATCCAGGAACACGAGGAGGAGGTCCTCCACCTGGAAGAGCGCCTTGGCGTCATCGCCCGCGAGGAGCGCGAAAAGGCCAAACGCATCGACTTCGACCGCGACCGCTTCGCCCAAGTGCTGGCGGCACTCGCCCGCATGGCTCGCCACCCGCCCGAAGCCCTGGTCGCCCAGCCCCTGTCGCCCGTCGATACCGTGCGCAGCGCCTTGTTGCTGCGCGCCGCCTTGCCGCAGATCGAGAACCGGGCCAAGCGGCTGCGCCGCGAACTGGCGGACCTGACGGGGACACGGCGCGACATGGAATTGCGCCAGACCGAACTGGCGGCCCTGCGTCGCACTCTGGACGGGGAACGCCACCGTCTGGATGGCATGCTGGCCCGGAAGGCCTCCCTGCGCCAGAAGGCCGCCACGGCCATCGACGAATCGCTGGGCCGGGCGGGTGAACTGGCGGGTGAGGTCGAATCGCTACGCGAATTGCTGGCCCGCCTGGAGCGGGAGCGGCTCGAACGGGAGGAGGCCCGTCGCCGCGCCTTGGCCGCCAAAGCCAAGCCCGGCCCGGCCGAGGAGCCGGCCGACGAGGGCGAGCCGGTGGCCACGCCCAACGTTCCGCGCGCCGCCTTGGAAGGCCGGCCCATCGCCAAAGCGAAGGGCTCCCTGGTTTTTCCGGTGGTCGGCGAGATCGACGGCTACTTTGGGGACCATCGCCTGCCGGGCAGCGCCGTCCGGCGTGGCATCACCATCCGAACCCGCGTCGGTGCCCAGGTGGTTGCCCCTTATGGCGGCTTGGTCGTCTTCGCCGATCAGTTCCGCGGTTACGGGCGGCTCTTGATTATCGAACACAGCGGCGGATATCATACCCTTCTCGCAGGGCTGGGCCGGGTCGACGGCGGCGTCGGGCAAACGGTGAAGGCGGGCGAGCCCATCGGCACCATGGGCCGCCCCGAAGACGGCAAACCCTCTCTCTACGTCGAATTGCGGCGGCGGGGGCAACCCATCGACCCCCTCCCCTGGCTAGCGGCGCGCAAAGGCAAGGACAACGGATGACCCACACGACCCGATCCCTCCTCGCGGCCCTGGTGGCCGGTTCCCTGGCCCTGCTGGCTCCTGCGGCTCAAGCCGCCGAGCCGGCCAAGGACAAGGGTAAGACTCCCGATACCTACGAACTGCTCAATCTATTCGGCGACGTGTTCGAACGGGTGCGTAGCGATTATGTCGAGAAGCCGTCCGACGAACAGCTCATCGAATCCGCCATCAACGGCATGCTGAATGCCCTGGATCCCCATTCCTCCTATATGAACGCCAAGAGCTACAAGGAGATGCAGGTCCAGACCAAGGGCGAATTCGGCGGCTTGGGCATCCAGGTTTCCATGGAAAACGGCTTGGTCAAGGTGATCTCGCCCATCGACGACACGCCGGCCCACCGCGCCGGCATCGAGCCCGGCGATTTCATCACCCACCTGGACGGCAAGTCGGTGCAAGGCCTGACCTTGTCGGACGCGGTCGACCGCATGCGCGGGCCGGTCAATACCGACATCAAGCTGACCATCCGGCGCGCCACCGGCAAGCCCTTCGACGTCACTCTGACCCGCGCCGTGATCAAGATCGATTCGGTACGGTCGCGGCTGGAAGGCAAGATCGGCTATGTCCGCGTCAGTTCCTTCAACGAGCACGCCGATACCGGCGTCAAGAAGGCGGTCGCCAAGTTCCGCGAGGACCTGAAGAACGACCTGCAAGGCCTCGTTCTCGATCTTCGGCGGAATCCGGGCGGCTTGCTGGACCAGGCCATCGCGATCTCCGACCTGTTCCTGGAAAGGGGCGAAATCGTCTCCACCCGCGCCCGGCGCGAGGAAGACGCCCAACGGTTCAACGCCAAGCCCGGTGATATCCTTCAAGGGCTGCCCCTGGTGGTCCTGATCAACGAAGGTTCGGCCTCGGCTTCCGAAATCGTTGCCGGGGCGCTGCAGGATCATCACCGCGCCATCGTCATGGGCACCAAGTCCTTCGGCAAGGGCTCGGTGCAGACCGTGCTGCCCCTGTCCGGCCACGGGGGCATGCGCCTGACCACGGCCCGCTACTACACGCCGTCTGGCCGTTCCATCCAGGCGGTGGGTATCGAGCCCGATATCCTGGTCGAACAGGCCAAGATCGAGACGGTCAAGGAAGAAAAGGGCACCCGTGAGGCCGATCTTCCCGGCGCCCTCGACAACGGCGACAAGGAAGGCAGGAAGAAGGATGCCAAGGACGAGAAGTCCGAGAAGTCCGACAAGCCCGCCAAGGCTGTCGAGGATGCGCCAGCCAAGCCGGGCGAGGATTACCAGCTTTCGCGGGCTCTCGATCTGGTCCGCGGCCTTGCCCTCTACGGCGGCAAGGCGGTAACGCAGGCCCGCTGATCCGATGAAGTTCTCTCTCCCCGGTCTCGGAAAGCTGTTCGGCCGCAAGAAGGACGGCGACGACGAGGCGGAGGAGGAGGACTACGAGGCCGACGAAGAGGCCCCCGCCGACGAGAAGGAATCGGCCCCCGAGGAGGAAGCCGACGAGGACACGGCCGTCGCCGCCAAG
This sequence comes from Magnetospirillum sp. WYHS-4, assembly GCA_039908345.1. Classification (NCBI taxonomy): domain Bacteria; kingdom Pseudomonadati; phylum Pseudomonadota; class Alphaproteobacteria; order Rhodospirillales; family Rhodospirillaceae; genus Magnetospirillum; species Magnetospirillum sp. WYHS-4. The sequence goes on along the minus strand of JAMOBD010000050.1, from coordinate 16,436 downwards.
CCCGCACCGGCCAAGGATGGCGACGACGACGACGATGCCGAGGAAGACGAAGTCTGGGCGGACGAGGACAAGGGCGGCCGGGCCAAGGCGATGCTCGGCGCCATCGCCGCGCCCTTCTCCGCCCTCGGCGAACGGCTGGGACCGCTGATCGGCGACGGCAAGCGGCGCATCGTCATTCTGTCGGCGGCCGGCACCCTGGGAGCCTTGCTGTTCGGCCTGATCGGCTTCCTGTTGTTTGCCGGGGATTCCCCGCCGCCACCGGAACCGCCCACCAAGGATATTGCGGCGAAGGGCGGGCCCGCCCCCCCCGGGGAGGCGCCGCCGCCGCCTCGATTCGGTCCGGACTCTCCCGCCGAATCGGCCCCGCCACCGCCGGATTCCGCCAAGCCTCCCCCCCCCACGCCCGGCCTGGCGGAAGCGGTGTCGAGTCCGGCACCGCCGTCTTCTCCGACGGCGGGCATCGGGTCGGCCGCAACCCCGGCGACGCCCGAAGCCGCCTCCACCTCGGGCACTTCGGCCAGCGTGGCCGGCTTGGTGGTTCCCTCCGTCCTGCCCCAGGCCTATACCCGCATCCGGGAGGTTCCGGCCGAAAAGCCTCTGGTCGCCCAGGCCGATCCGGCACTGCTGGAAAAGACCGCCCAGGGCAACCTGCCGCGGGCCGGACCGGGAGGACGGCTGCCTTGGCAAGCCTATGCCCGCCCCGCCAATCCCAACGAAGACCGGCCGCGCATCGCCGTCGTCGTGCGGCGCGTCGGCCTGTCGCCGGCAGCCACCGACGCCGCCATCCGCCGGCTTCCGGGAGCCGTCACGCTGGCCCTCGATCCTCATGGCGCCGACCTGGATGCCGTGGGGGCGGCGGCCCGCGGTTCCGGGCACGAGGTCCTGATGACCCTGCCGCTGGCCTCCGACACCTTCCCCATCCGCGATCCGGGCCCTTACGCGCTCCAGGTGGCCACGGACCCGGCCGAAAACCTCGGACGGCTGCGGACGGTACTGGGCAAGGCGACCGGGTACGTCGGCGTGCTGTCCGCCATGGGCGGCACCCTGCTGGGCCGCGACGACCAGTTGCGTCCTATCCTGCTGGAACTGAAGAGCCGCGGCGTGATGTTCGTCGACGGCGGCGGTGCCGCCAAGTCTCTGGTCGCCGGCATCTCCGCCGAAATCGGCCTGCCGCGCGCCATCGTCAAGGTGGTTCTGGACGAAGAACCGTCCCGCGCCGCCATCGACGCCAAGCTGGCCGAGTTGGAGAAGATCGCCAGGACATCGGCTTCGACGGTTGCCCTGGCGTCCGCCTATCCGGTCACCCTGGAGCGCTTGGCCACCTGGATTGCGACCCTGGACGCCAAGCATCTCGCCCTGATGCCCATCACCGCTCTCGCCGACCGCCAGTTCGAATAGGAGGCCCCGATGGCCAAGAAGGAGTCGAAGAAGAGGCCCTACCGCAAGGGGGTGGGCGCCCTCCTGTTCAATGCCGAGGGCAAGGTCTTCGTCGGCGAGCGCCTGGACGCTCCCGGCGCCTGGCAGCTGCCGCAGGGCGGCGTCGACAAGGGCGAGAAGCCCCGCCAGGCGGTGCTGCGCGAACTGGCGGAAGAGATCGGCACCGCCAAGGCGGAGATCCTCGCCAAGAGCGCCGAGTGGTATGCCTACGACCTGCCGCCGGAAATCGCCGCCCGGGTCTGGGGCGGGCGCTATCGCGGCCAGAAGCAACGCTGGTTCGCGCTTCGCTTCACCGGCAAGGACGCCGACATCGATCCCGTCGGCGTCGCCCATCCCGAGTTCGCCGCTTGGCAATGGGCCGAGTTGGAGGACATTCCCGGCCTGATCGTCGGCTTCAAGCGCCCGCTCTATCAGGCACTGGTCAAGGAATTCCGGCCGCTGGCAAAATCGCTGCGCAAGAAGGGAAAGTGACGTCTTGCTGCGGAAAGGCTTGACACCGGCGGCGCGCGCGCTAAGGTGCGCCCCCTGACGCGGACTTTGCGGAATTTCAAGCCATGGCCAAGCCCAACACCATCACCATCAAGCTGCTCAGCACGGCGGACACCGGGTTCTTCTACGTGACCAAGAAGAATCCCCGCACCTCCACCGAAAAGCTGGAGTTCCGCAAGTACGACCCGGTTGCGCGCAAGCACGTGATCTTCAAGGAAACCAAGATCAAGTAGCCTTCCGGCCGCTTGACGGATCGATGCGGGCCGCCCTTCGGGGCGGCTTTGTATTTGCGTGCCGGGCGGCGATCCGCGATAACGGGACAGGTTCCAAGTCTCGGGGATTGCCGATGCGCGCCGCCTTGTTCATGATTGCCGTCCTGTTTTCGACCGCCGCCGCCGCCGATACGGCCAGGCTCTATGGCGAGCACTGCGCCGCCTGCCACGGCCCCGACCGGCTGGGGGGCATCGGTCCGGCATTGCTGCCCGAAAACCTGGGCCGCCTGAAAAAGGAAGAAGCGCAGCAGGTGGTCAAGGCCGGCCGTCCCGCTTCCCAGATGCTGGGCTTCGGCGACAAGCTTTCCGACGAGCAGATCCGCGGCCTGGTGGACCTGGCTTTCACGCCGCTGAAGGACATCCCCGACTGGGGCATCGAGCAGATGACCGCCTCGCGGGTGGTGCACAACGACATGGCCGCCCTGCCGGCCAAGCCGGTGCACGGCGCCGATCCGCTCAACCTGTTCACCGTGGTGGAGGTGGGCGATCACCACGTCACCATCCTGGACGGCGACCGGTTCGAGCCGCTCTGGCGTTTCCAGTCCCGCTTCTCCCTGCATGGCGGCGCCAAGTATTCGCCCGACGGCCGCTTCGTCTACCTGGGTTCGCGCGACGGCTGGGTATCCAAGTACGATCTCTGGAGCCTGAAGCCGGTGGCCGAGATCCGCGCCGGCATCAACATGCGCAATATCGCCGTTTCCTCGGACGGCAAATGGGTGATGGCCGGCAACTACCTGCCCCATTCCCTGGTGGTGCTGAACGCCCACGACTTGACGCCGTTCAAGGTCATCAAGGCCAGCGACGAGGCGGGCAAGACCACCTCGCGGGTGTCCGGCGTCTACAACGCGCCGACCCGCAACAGCTTCGTGGCGGCGCTTAAGGACATCAAGGAGATCTGGGAGATGTCCTACGATCCGAATGCCGAGCCGGTCTACGGCGGCTTCGTGCACAGCCGCCAGCCCGGCAGCGAGGAAGGCGTGCCCGTCGAACCCCAGCCCTTCGCGAGGCGCCGCACGCTTACGGACGACTATCTGGACGACTTCTTCTTCGATCCCACCTACACCGAGGCGATGGGGGCCTCGCGTTCGGGGACCGGCGGCCTGGTCTACAACCTGGACGCCCGCCGCAAGGCCGCGGCCCTGGACCTGGACGGCATGCCCCACCTGGGCTCGGGCATCGTCTTTTCCCACGAGGGCCGGACCGTCATGGCGACGCCGCACCTCAAGGGCAACCAGGTCAGCGTCATCGACATGGAATCCTGGAAGACGATCAAGAAGATCCCGACCAAGGGGCCGGGCTTCTTCATGCGCAGCCACGAGAACACGCCTTATGCCTGGACCGACGTGTTCTTCGGGCCCAACAAGGGGACGCTGCACGTCATCGACAAGCGGACCCTGGAGATCGTCAAGGATCTGGTGCCCGAACCGGGCAAGACCAGCGCCCATGTGGAATTCACCCGCGACGGCCGCCATCTGCTTATCAGCGTCTGGGAAATGGACGGCTGGCTGCTGGTCTACGACGCCGCCACCTTCCAGGAGGTCAAGCGCCTGCCCATGAAAAAGCCGTCCGGCAAGTACAACGTCTACAACAAGATCACCTATTCCAGCGGCACCAGCCACTGACCCGAATTGACTTGGTCCATGTCTTAGTCCATCCTGTTCCCAGGAGCAGGAGCCATGTCCGTCGTCGTCAACATCCACGAAGCCAAGACCCATTTTTCCCGGTTGCTGGAGAAGGTGCGGCGGGGCGAGGAAGTGGTGGTGGCCAAGGCCGGCCGGCCGGTCGCGCGCTTGGTCCCGGTGGAAGGGGTTCTCTCCTCGCGCCGTCCCGGTTCCGCCAAGGGATTGATCGAGATTTCCCCCGATTTCGACATCCCCCTGCCGGACGAGGATTTGGACGCCTTCGACCGATGAAGGCCCTGCTCGATACCCACGCCTTTCTCTGGTGGATCGCCGACGATCCCCGCTTGTCCGACGGGGCGCGCCGCGTTCTGGCGGATGCGGACAACGATGTCGCCTTCAGCGTCGCCAGTGCCTGGGAGATCGCCATCAAGGCCGGCAAGGGATTGCTGATCCTGCCACGCGATCCGGCATCCTTTGTTGCCGAGCAGGTGGCGATCAACGGATTTCGTATCCTGCCGGTGGGGCTCGATCATGCCCTTGGCGTCATGGATCTGGCGCCCCATCACCGCGACCCCTTCGACCGCCTTCTGGTTGCCCAGTGCCGTATCGAGAATTTGCCCCTCGTCACCTGCGATCCCCTGCCTGCCGCCTACGGAATCGCTACTCTCTGGTAGGGCGGTTCTCAGGCCGGCAGGCGCAGGGTGAATTCGGAACCCGCGCCGGGCAGGCTGTGCACCGCCAAGGTACCGCCATGGGCCGCCGCCACCTTCCGGACCAGGTGGAGGCCGATGCCGATGCCCTTGATGCCAGCCGACGAGGTGGCGCGGAAATAGGGGGTGCCTAGGCGCGCCAAGTCTTCCGCACCCAGGCCCGGTCCCCGATCGGCCACGGTGACCGTCAGATTTCCGTCTTCGCCCGCCAGGGACACGGTCACCGGCGACCCCGTCGGCGAGTATTCGAGCGCGTTCTGGATCAGGTTGCCAAGCGCCAGCCCCAGCAACTCGGCATCCACCATCGCCGTCAGTCCGGCGGGTCGCAGGGATACGGCGATCCGATCCTCGGCCCCGGCCACCAGCCCGGCCACCAGGGGCGCCAGGGCCACCGCCTCCTTCCTGACGATCAGCGCGCCCCGGTCCAGGGCGTCGGACGCCAGCAGGTTGTCCACCAGGCGGGACAGATGGCCGGCGTGGCCGCGGATGCGGTCGACGCGTTCGCGCCCCTTGTCGTCCAGGCCGACGGCCTTCAGTTCGATCATCTGGGCGGCTCGGTCGATGGCGGCCAAGGGTGAGCGGAACTCGTGCGACAGCATGGCGACGAAGCTTTTCTGCTCCTCGGCGCGGCGGGTGGCGAGGAACGCCTCCCGCTCGGCGCGGGTCTTGTCCTTCTGGATCTGGCGCATGCGGTAGCCGAGGCCGATGCCGAGCAGGACGACATGGGCCAGCGAGCCGACTTGGTAGGCGTTTTCCGACAGGTAGGTGGCTGGAATCGCCCCCAGAATCGTGAGTATCCGCGCCGTCGCCCCGGCCACGGCGACCGCCAATCCCAGGAAGAAGAAGGCCAACCCGACCTGAAGGCCGTCGCGCCACAACAGCCGGGCGATCAACGCCATGCTGAGATAGGCGATCGCCAGGGCCAGATTGATGACGAACGGGGCTATCGTCCCGTAATGGGCGGAGGCGACGAAGGGCAGGCCCAGCAAGCAAAGGCCGAAAGCCGCCATGTAGAAGCGATGCAGCTTCGGGTTGGTCCGTGCCAGGCCGACGGTCGCGTCCCACATGACGATGGAGGTGGCGGCGGTCCCGAAAGTTCCCACCCCGACCACCAGGTCGGAGAGCCAGGGCAGTTCCGTTCCGACCACGATGCCGACGAACCCGTTCAGCCCGAAATACTGGGCCAGCAAGGTCGCCACATGGGCGGCATAGGCGACGATGGCCTTGTCGCGCAGCCACAGCCCGAAGGTCAAGTGGGTGAAGGCGACGATGGCGAGGATGCCGAAAAAGACGGCGTTGTAAAAGATCGCCAGACCTTCGTCGGCCAGGAAGGCCTCGGGCCGCCAGAAATCGGCGGTCAGCCAGACGATGCTGATGGTTTCCACCCGCAGGTAGAAGGCTTCGGGCGCCCCGGCCGGGACGGGAACCTTCAGGGCGTGCTGGCGGCTCTTGATGGGATGGGAAGACATCGGCACCCGGTCGCCCAGGCGGACTTCGTCGAAGCCGCCCCCGGCGCGGGGCCGATAGACGCGGATGTCGTCCAGCACCGGCTTGCCCAGGGCCAGAAGCCAGTCGGCCGGGGCCTCCGCCTGGCGGACCACGGAAAAGCGGAACCAGTGCGCGCCCCGGCGATAGCCGAGGCTGCGGTCGGCGGCAAAGGGGCGGAAGATTCCCCGATCCGCCACTTCGTCGACGCTCAGGCGTCCGCCGGGGTCGGGGAAGTAGTCGAGGTGTCCGGCCAGGGACGCCCGATCCTGCCCGACCGCGAGACGGAGCGCCGCCGGCCCCTCGGCCGCCACACCCCCGCCGCCGCCCAGCCACCCCAGCAGACAGATCGCGATCCCCAGCCAACGGTGCAACGGCGTCACGGCGCGGCCCTCTCCCCTGGCGGGGCGGTTGCGGAACCCTACTTTTTCTTCGCCTTGCCCTCAAGCTTGGCCTTCAGGGTCAGATACATGTCGAAGGCCTTTTCCGGCTTTTCCAGTTTGTGGACCACGGCGCCTACCGCCTGGATCATGGCGATCGGGCTGTCCGACTGGAAGATGTTGCGGCCCATGTCGACGCCCGCGGCGCCCTGGTCGCAGGCCTTGTAGGCCATTTCCAGGGCTTCCATCTCCGGCAGTTTCTTGCCGCCGGCGATCACGATGGGCACCGGGCAGCCGGCCACCACGCGCTCGAAGCCAGGCTCCACGTAGTAGGACTTCACGTACTGGGCGCCGATTTCGGCGGCGATGCGGGTCGCCAGGCCGAAATAGCGGGCGTCGCGCACCATGTCCTTGCCGACGCCGGTCACCGCGAGCGTCGGGATGCCGTAGCGCAGTCCGGTATCGATCAGTTTGGAGACGTTCTTGATGGAGTTGTGTTCGTACTCGGCTCCGATGTAGACCTGGGCGGCCATGGCGGCGGCATCCAGGCGGATGGCGTCCTCGATGTCGACGTTGATGAATTCGTTGGACAGTTCGGTATAGATGCTCTGGCCGGCCGAGCAGCGCAGCGCCAGGGCCTTGCGGGTGGTCGGAGGAATGCAGGCGCGGATGGCGCCGCGGGTGCCCATCAGCACGTCCGCGTAGGGCTCCAGGGCCCGGATGCCGATGTCGATGCGTTCCAGCCCCGTGGTGGGGCCCTGGAAGTAGCCGTGGTCGAAGGCCAGCATCACGGTGCGTCCGCTCTTCGGATTGAAGATGCGCGACAGGCGGTTCTGCATGCCCCAGTCGACGGCGCCGTTGCCCTTGAGGAAGAAGGGTTCGTTCGTCTGCGGCCGGTCGAGGCCGAAGTCCTTGCCGTCCTTGATGTCGTCGATGTCGGCCATGGCGCTGTCTCCTGTTCCTGCGGGCCCGGATTTGCCGGCTGGATACCATCCTTCGCCCCACCTCGCAAGGGAAGGGCTGACGCCTACTTCTGCACCCGCACGTAGCCGCGCGACTTCAGGCAGTCCGACGTCAGAAGGGCGCGGCGGCGCTTGGCGTCCACCGCCGCCGACTGGCTCGCGTAGGTGCCGCCGTGCCCGCCCACCGCCTCGCCGCGGTCCGACGCGATGGCGGCGTCGCGGGAGCCTTCCTTTTCGGCTTCCGCATTGGCCCAGCGGCGGCAGGCTTCCTCGTCCTTCGACCACTGGGCGGGGGGCAGGTTGGGATTCTGCCAGCGGCTGGGCTGGGAATCGCCGAACCAGTCGGACATGCAGCCGCCCAGCAGCAGGGCAAGGGCGGAAACGGCGGTCTTGCGGGTCACGGGTCGTCCTTTCGTCACGGGATCTCGAAGGATGCCACCACGGGAGCGTGCAGGGAAGCCGGGATTCCCTGCACGACGGCCGCGGTGGACAATTCGTCGCCCAGGGCCTCGTTGTGGATTTCGCCGCCGCGGAACCAGGCCAGCAGCGACTGCGAGACCAGGATATGGTCCAGCATCTGCGGCCGTCCGCCATGGATGACGGAAAAGCGCTGCGATTCGGGCAGGCTGCGTTCCAGGGGCACCAGCATGCGGGGCGCCAGGTGGCCGTTGCCCGTGTCTTCCTCGTCGCCGCGGATGGTGCGCACCGGGGTCTCGTGCAGGCCGGCGTTGAAGTCGCCCAGTACGGCGATCAGGGCATTGAGGTCGCGGTCCATCAGCCCGTCGATGAACAGGCGGGCCTCCAGGGCCTGGCCGGCCTGCTTGATGGCGGCCAGGAAATAACCTTCGGCCCAGCCGGGCACGCTGCGCCACAGCCGCGAATCGGCCTTCTGGCCGGCGACCCAGGCGGCCCGCGGCGCCCGCAGGTGCAGGTTGACCACGGTCAGCGACCGCCCGTCCCCCAGGCCCAGGCGGGCGAAGACGAAGGCGCGGTCCCAGTCGACGATCTCGGGCTCGCGCGATGGCGGATGGGCGGTGACCCGGCGATAGAGCGGCGGCGGCACCAGATCGTGGCGCACCTGCCCGTGCTCCAGGATGGGAAAGCGGGAAAGAATCACCAGGTTGTGCTTGTCCCGTACCCCGCCGCCGCGCGAACCGCTCACCGTATGGGCGCGATGGAAGGCGGCGTAGGGGGTGCCTTCCAGCAGGGCGTCCAGGGCCTTGAGGTCGCGCCGCTTGCCCCGTCCCAGGGATTGTCCGTCCACTTCCTGCAGGCAAAGTACGTCGGCACGCAGGCGGATGAGCTGCGGCCTGAGCACGGCGATACGGTCCTTGAGCGGCGGAACGCCGCTGGACGGCTCGCCCAGGTTTTCGACGTTGAAGGTGGCGATGCGGAAGGCGACGGAGTCCATGCCCCTATCATGCCACGAGGCTGGCCGGGGGGAAACGGACGATGGCGGTGGTGCCCTTGCCCTCTTCGCTTTCCAGGGCCAGGGTGCCGCCGTGCAGTTCGGCGAAGGCCTTGGTCAGCGGCAGTCCCAGCCCCGTTCCCTCGTACTTGCGCTGCAGGCGGCTGTCCACTTGGCCGAAGGCGGTCATGGCCTTGGGGATGTCGTCGGTCTTCATGCCGATACCGGTATCCGACACCCGCACCTCCAGCCAGCCGTCGGGGGTCATGAACATGGACAGCGTCACGCTGCCGCCCTTGGGCGTGAACTTGACCGCGTTGGACAGGAGGTTGAACAGGATCTGCTTCAGGCGCCGGCCTTCCGACAGCAGCATGGGCAGGCCGGGCGCCAAGTCGGCGACCACCGCCAGGCCGCCCCTTTCGGCCCGTTCCTTGATGAGACGCAGGCAGGTGTCGGCGACACCTTCGACTTCGACCGGCGAAGGGGTGAAGTCCATCTTGCCGGCTTCGATGCGGGCCACGTCCAGGATGTCGTTGATGACGTCCAGCAGGTGCTTGCCCGATTCGTTGATGTTGCCCAGGTAGTCGCGGAAGCGCTCGCTCAGGTCGCCGAACAGGCCGGCCAGCATGGCGTCCGAAAAACCGATGATGGCGTTCAACGGCGTGCGCAGTTCGTGGCTCATGGCCGCCAGGAATTCGGACTTGGCCTTGTTGGCGACTTCCGCCTGGGTGACGGCGTCGCGCAGTTCCTGTTCCTGGCGCTTGCGTTCGGTAATATCGCGCAGCATACCGATGAACAGGGGCCGGCCGTCCAGTTGCATCTCGGTCACCGCCAGTTCCAGCGGAAAGACCGTACCGTCCTTGCGCTGGCCCTTGACCTCGCGGCCCTGGCCGACGATGCGGGCCTCGCGGGTCTTGAGATAGCGGGACAGGTAGCCGTCGTGCTCGCCGCGATAGGGCTCGGGCATCAACATGGAAACGTTGCGCCCGACCACTTCGGCGGCCTTGTAGCCGAAGACCCGCTCGGCGGCCGGATTGAAGGATTCGACGCCCCCCTTCTCGTCGATGGTGACGATACCGTCGGCGGCGGTGTTCATGATACCGCGCAGCCTTTCCTCGCGGGCCAGAAGGCCGGCGGTGGCGCGCTTGCGTTCGGTGGTTTCGCGGGCAAACAGCATGAAGGTGCTGCTTTCCGCGATACCGAAGGGAATGACCGCCACCTCGGCGTCGAAGACCTCGCCCGGCGGCCGGGTGAGGCGCAAGGGAAACCAGCCTCCCTCCTCGGCCAGGCTGGCCAACCCGCTTTCCATCAAGTCGCGGAAGTTGGGATGGACGAAGCGGCCGAACAGGCTGCCGGCGATCTCGGCGGGGTTGCCCACTCCCAGCATGCGGGCGCCCCGCGAATTGATCACGGTGATCATCCCTTCCGAGACCACGCAGGCAAGGTCGGGGGCAAGTTCGACCAGCTTGCGGTAGCGGCCTTCACTGGCCTGCAGGGCGGCCTCGCGGGTCTTAAGGTCGGAAATGTCGCGGATGGTGCAGACCAGATACTCGCTGCCCGCCCGTCCCTCGTGCCAGCGCACCCAGCGTTCGGAGGCGGTACGGAATTCCTCCGGCCCGGCGACCCGCCCATGCAGATCCAGGCGGTTGGCCACCCAGGCCTGCGCCTCGTGGCTCATGGCGGGGGCCGCAGTGCGCAGGATGGAATCGTAGGGGGTGCCCGGAACCAGCAGGTCGGGCGGCACTCCGGTCAGCTTCTGGAAGCGGCTGTTGCAGAGGCTGAGGCGATCCTCGCTGTCGAACAGGGCGAAGCCGTCCTCCAGACTTTCCACCAAGTCCGCCAGCATGGCATGGACATGGGCCAATTCCATCCACAACAGGTCGGAGGGCCGGTCGGTGTCGTCCTCGTCTTCGCGAGCCTTGGCGTTGCGGATGGCCGTCTGGCGTTCCAGGGTGATGTCGCGCCGTTGGCTGACGACGGTACCGTCGTCGTCCAGGTATTCGTGGATGCGCCACCAGCGGCCGCCAATGTAATGGACTTCTATGCGGTTGTTCGGATTGAGCCGTTCGCTGACCCGCTTGCCGACCCAGCCTTCCAGGCCGCGGCCTGGTGTCGCGATGCCGGCGGCCAGGGCAGCTTCGCGCAGAATGTCGGCCAGATTGGCGCCACGCCGGATGCGGTCGCGCACTTCCGGGTAGCAGTCCCGGTAGGCGTCGTTGCAGAAGATCACATTCCCGTGGGCGTCATAGACGATGACGCCGTCGCTGTGCGTGGTCATTCGGGATTCCGAACGTGCTCAGGCCCATCAGTGTTTCCTAATGTAGCAGGTTCCCGAGGTCGGGAGCAATGCGCGGCTGACCCGGACCCAGGGCGGGGACGGAAAGGCTCTGCCGCGAAGGTGCGCGGCTTGCTATCCTGCCCCCATGCTGGATCGCGGGGAGCACAAGGCCTGGGGAGAATTCAAGGACTGGTGCCGGGCGCGGCGTCTCAGAGCCTTGCCGGCCCATCCTTGGACGGTGGCGGCCTATCTGCGCTGGTGTGCCGCCACCCGCCGCCTGCCGGCGCTGGAAAAGCGGTTGGGGAGTATCCTGCGGGCCCACCTGATGGCCTGCCAGCCCTCGCCGGACCGCCATCCGGTGATCCTGCGCACGCTGAGGCTGCTGGAATCCCAACGCCGCCATCAGGAGCGGCGCACCAGCTTGTTCCGCGCCGATGACTTCACCCGCTCCGACCGCAAGGCCGCCGCCCCGAAGCGGCGACACGGGCTGGGTTCGACCCCGCCCCTGGTGCGCAAGGGGCCTTGACGGACGGCGCGCGGCGGCGATGATGCCTGCCATGCCGGCCGCCTCGCCCGATGCCATCGACCGCAAGCCCCATCCGCTCCACCGCCTGGAGGCGATGGCGGCGCGCCTGCTCTACGAGTTGGTTCGCCTGCTGCCGGTGGATGCCGCTTCCGGCCTGGGGGGCTGGCTGGCGCGCTCGCTGGGGCCCCATCTCAGGGTCAGCGAACGGGCGCGCCGCAACCTCGGCCGCGCCTTCCCGGAAAGAGGCGAGGCGGAAATCGAGTCCATCGTCCGCGGCATGTGGGACAACCTGGGCCGCACCGCCTTCGAATACGCCCACCTGGACAAGTTCCGCTTCTTCGATCCGACCGACAACCGCATCGAGGTGGTGGGCACGGAATATATCGATCTGGTGCGCGACGACGGGCGGCCCGGCATCTTCTTTTCCGGCCACTTGGCCAACTGGGAACTGATGGGGCTTTGCGCCACCGCCCGCGGGATGCCTATCCATCTGGTCTACCGGGCACCCAACAATCCCTTCATGGACTGGCTGTTCCGCATGCGGCGCTCCGGCGGGGCCGAGTTGATCCCCAAGGGGCCGGGCGGGGCCAGGCGTGCCATCGCGCTGCTCAAGAAGGGCGACCACCTGGGGATGCTGGTCGACCAGAAGATGAACGACGGCATTCCCGTCCCCTTCTTCGGCCGCGACGCCATGACCGCCCCGGCCCTGGCGCAGTTCGTGCTCCGGCTGGATTGCCCGGCGGTGCCGGCGCGGGTCGAACGTCTGGGCGGCGCCCGGTTCCGCATCACCGTCTATCCGCCCCTGGACCTGATCCATACCGACGACCGTCATGCCGACATGGCCGCCCTGATGGGGCGGGTCAACGGAATGCTGGAAGGCTGGATCCGCGAGCGGCCGGAACAATGGTTCTGGCTGCACCGCCGCTGGCCGGATTGATCAGTCCTTCCAGGGTTCGCGAGTCGAGAGGCGGTGCAGGGAACCATCCTCGCTCCAGGATAGCAGGGCCTCGATACCGTCGTCGGGCCGCCGCCAGGCGAGGTAGGAAGTGTCAGGAGCGATTGCGAGGCCGAGGGCCGCGGCGACCGGCGGTGGGGCCGCATGAACCAGGATCAGATGCCCAGGCTTGATGGCCGCCAGGAACTCCTTCAGGTCCGCCGGGTTCTCGTAGTGGATCAGCACCGGGCCCGGCCGCCGGTTGGCGCGGGCGCGGGTGAAGACCTCGGGCTCCATATTCAAACCGGCGTTGACCACATGCAATGGCCGGTCGCGGGGAACCTCGCGGGCGATGAACAGGGCCGCTTGGTTGTAGCGGGGCTTCGGCGGCTCGTGGTCGAAGCGGAACTTGGGGGCCAGGAGCAAGCTCAGGGAGACCACGGCAATGCCGGGAGCGAAGAAGACCCACCGGGGCAAGGCCCGGCCTTCGACGAACCGCCGCCAGAGCAGCCCGGCACCATAGGCGCCGAACAGCCCCGTTAGCAGCGCGACATGCATGTTGTAGCGCCAGAACGAGATGGCGCCTGCCGCCTCCTTGGGACCGAAGGACCCCAGGTACGTCAGGACCAGGAACGCGTTGTAGCCGAGGAAGGGAACGGCGACCAGGATCGCCAATCGGTCCAGTTCGCCGTCGACCCGCCGCAGGGCGCGCAACGCGAACCCCACCGCTACCAGCATGACGCCGAAATGACCGGCCTTCTTGACCGCATAGTCCAGCATGGTCAGAAAGGTCTTGTGCAGGACGGGGAAGTTCCATTGGCCGAAAGGCATGAAGCCGAATTCGGCGCCGGCCGTTCCCAGGTTGACCGATACGTGGTAGCGCCATAGCAGATAAGCGGCCAGGGGCAGGCCCGTGAGGATCGGCAGGAGCCTTGCGAACCGCATCGCCCCGACCTGGGGATCGCGCCAAGCCGCCAGTCCCGTCCCCACGACCAGGAGGACGAACAGCACCAGGTTCACCTGCTTGGTGTTGAGCAGTACTACCGACGCCAGGGCGAACGACCATGCCAACCGGCGTGGTTCGGCGCCTTCGGCCAGGGCCGCCAGCAGCCTAAAGCCGAGGTAGGCCACGGCAGCGGTCAGGACCGCCGTGGCGACGTCGGCGTAGGCGGTCAGGACAACTTTCTGCACGAAAGCGGGATTCAACAGAGTCGCCGCCGCCAGGGCGAGGCCGGCAAAGGCCCAGCCTCGCCGGATTCCGGCGTGGCCAGCGGCTTCCGTGGCCAAACGGGCGGCCATCAGTCCGTAGGACATGAGAAGCAGTAGATTGAACAGCCGCCCCGGCCCCTCGAGGAACTGCCCCGCCAAGCGGCTCGCCAAGTAGGTAAGGAGAGGCCAGTTGAAGGGATAGGCCGGGTAGGAAAGGGGGGTGGTCACCGGATTCCGGCTTGACGGGAAGGCATCCGTATCCAACAGGTGGCGGACCGCCGGCAACCAGTGGGAAAATTCGTCCCATTGCGAGGCCAGCATGGCCGCCGCCAGCAGGAACAGGGGCGCCGCCAACGCCAGCATAAGCCCGAAGCCGGCGGGCAACAGGGCTCCGTCGCGGCGATAGACGAAGACGGCGGCGCCACTGCCGGCGATAAACAACGCCCAGGCGAGGACGGAAAAGGGGACCGGCGTCAGGACTCCGGCCACCGTGAACAGCAGCGAGGCGATGCCCCAGCCGTAGAGAGGCCAGGCCTCCCGTTCCGAGTTCCGCCCGACGGCCAGCCCTCCAAGGGCCGCCAGCCCCAGCCATAGAACCGCCACCACGGCCAGGGTCGCCACCTGTTCCGCGCCGCCCAGAAAATTTCCCAGATAGGTCTTCATGGAATCCGCCGGCTTGCCGCGAGGGGCGGCAGGATACATGATCGGTGTCCGATGTCGAGCCACGGAACACCACTTCTGACCCTGGTCTGGCTGCAGGCGGGTAGCTGCGGCGGCTGTACGGTTTCGCTGTTGGGCGCGGAGCCGGAGGGTCCCCTGGCCGCCCTGGGCCGCTTCGGCATCGACCTGGTCTGGCATCCCTCCCTTTCCGAGGCCTCGGGACCGGAAACCCTGCGCCGGCTGGACGGGCCTTGCGACATCCTGGTCGTCGAAGGGGCCATCCTGCGCGGGCCCAAGGGCAGTGGGCGCTTCCACATCCTGTCGGGCACCGGCCGGTCCATGGCGTCCTGGGTGGCCGACCTGGCGGGGCGGGCCCGCTGGGTGGTGGCGGCCGGTTCCTGCGCCGCCTTCGGCGGCTTTCCGGCGAGCGGCGTCAATTCCCTGGATGCCTGCGGCTTGCAATTCGAAGGTGCCGTGCCGGGCGGCCTGCTGGGGGCCGAGTTCCGTTCGCCGGAAGGGCTGCCGGTAGTCAATCTGCCCGGCTGCGCCCCCCATCCCGACTGGATGATCGAGACCCTGCAGGCCCTCGCCCTGGGCGACCTGGGGCCCGGCGATCTGGACGAATTCGGCCGTCCCGCCGCCTTCTACCGCCATCTGGCCCACCACGGCTGCCCGCGCAACGAATTCTACGAGTTCAAAGCCAGTGCCGACGGCCCCACCGATCTGGGCTGCCTGATGGAGAACCGGGGATGCCGGGGCACCCAGGCCCTGGGGGACTGTAACATCCGGCTTCGGAACGGCCAGGGTTCCTGCATCCGCGGCGGCTTCGCCTGCATCGGCTGCACCAGCCCGGGCTTTCAGGACCCGGGCGCGCCCTTCGGCGTCACGCCCAAGGTGGCCGGGATTCCCGTCGGCCTGCCGGTCGACATGCCCAAGGCTTGGTTCGTCGCCCTGGCGGCCCTGTCCAAGTCGGCGACGCCGGAACGGCTCAAGGTCAACGCCCATGCCGACCGCATCGTCTTGGCGCCGGCCCCGGCGAGGGCCAAGCCCAAGGGAGGCGGGACATGAGCCGGCTGGTGGTGGGTCCCTTCAACCGGGTGGAGGGTGACCTGGAGGTGGTCCTCGACGTGGCGGACGGCCGAGTCCGCGACGCCAGGGTGGGGGCGTCGCTCTACCGCGGGTTCGAGACCCTGCTGGAAGGCCGTCCGGCCACCGACGCCCTGGCGGTGGCGCCCCGGGTCTGCGGCATCTGTTCCCTGTCCCATTCGGTGGCGGCGGCGCGGGCGCTGGCGGACCTGGCCGGCTTGGCGCCGGCCCCCAACGGGGAGAAGGTCCTCAACCTGGCCCAGGCGGCCGAGGTGGTGGCCGACCACCTGACCCATTTCCACCTGTTCTTCATGCCCGACTTCGCCCGCCCGGCCTACGCGGATCGCCCCTGGGCGGAAAGGGCGGCGGTCTTCCAAGCCGGCCGGGGCGGGGCCCAGGCCCCCTTCCTGGCCGCCCGCGCCCGCTTCATGCATCTGATGGGCGGCCTGATGGGCAAGTGGCCGCACAGCCTGGCGGTCCAGCCGGGCGGCGTCACCCGCGCCGTCCAGGCCGGCGAGAAGGCGCCTTTGGTGTCCATCTTGCGCGAGTTCCGCGCCTTTCTGGAAGACGCCGTCTTCGGCGGAAGGCCGGAAGACTTCGCCGCCCTCGATTCCGAAGCCCGCCTGGCGGCATGGAAGGGCGGTGCGGCCGGCCTGTTCCTGGACATCGCCCGCGATATGGACCTTTGGTCCCTGGGGGCATGGCAAGGGATTTTATTGGCCGCTCCCTCATATCCGGATTGTGGAAAGCCGCTTTTCACGTCCGGCATGTGGGAGCATGGGGATATTCTCCCCCTTGATGCCGGATCGATCGCCGAGGATTCCACACATGCCTGGCTGGAGGACAGTGCCCGGCCCCTGCCGCCCCGCGAAGGCGTCACCCGGCCTGATGCCGACAAGCCCCAGGGCTACACCTGGGCCAAGGCGCCCCGGCTGGGCGGCCGGGCGGCGGAGGTGGGCGCCCTGGCGCGCCAGGTCC
>JAMOBD010000049.1 GCA_039908345.1 Magnetospirillum sp. WYHS-4 | reverse complement strand
GTCGTCGGCGGCTCAGTGGTGACTGGCGTAGTCGGCGTCGTGGCCGTCGTCGGGGTCGTTGGGGTCGTCGCCGTCGTCGGCGTGGTGGCCGTCGTCGGAGTCGTGGCCGTGGTCGGCGTGGTGGCCGTCGTCGGGGTCGTCGCCGTGGTCGGCGTGGTGGCCGTCGTCGGAGTCGTGGCCGTCGTCGGGGTCGTCGCCGTGGTCGGCGTCGTGGCCGTCGTCGGCGGCTCAGTGGTGACTGGCGTAGTCGGAGTCGTAGCCGTGGTCGGCGTCGTCGCCGTGGTCGGGGTCGTCGCCGTGGTCGGAGTCGTCGCCGTCGTCGGCGTCGTGGCCGTCGTCGGGGTCGTCGCCGTGGTCGGCGTCGTGGCCGTCGTCGGCGGCTCAGTGGTGACTGGCGTAGTCGGAGTCGTAGCCGTGGTCGGAGTCGTAGCCGTGGTCGGCGTCGTCGCCGTGGTCGGCGTGGTGGCCGTCGTCGGAGTCGTCGCCGTGGTCGGCGTCGTGGCCGTGGTCGGAGTCGTCGCCGTGGTCGGCGTGGTGGCCGTGGTCGGCGTGGTGGCCGTCGTCGGGGTCGTCGCCGTGGTCGGCGTGGTGGCTGTCGTCGGAGTCGTGGCCGTGGTCGGCGTCGTGGCCGTCGTCGGCGTCGTCGCCGTCGTCGGCGTCGTCGCCGTGGTCGGAGTCGTGGCCGTCGTCGGGGTCGTCGCCGTGGTCGGCGTGGTGGCCGTCGTCGGAGTCGTGGCCGTGGTCGGAGTCGTGGCCGTCGTCGGAGTCGTGGCCGTGGTCGGAGTCGTGGCCGTGGTCGGAGTCGTCGCCGTCGTCGGCGTGGTGGCCGTGGTCGGCGTGGTGGCCGTCGTCGGGGTCGTCGCCGTCGTCGGCGTCGTCGCCGTCGTCGGCGTCGTGGCCGTCGTCGGCGTGGTGGCCGTGGTCGGAGTCGTCGCCGTCGTCGGAGTCGTCGCCGTCGTCGGGGTCGTCGCCGTGGTCGGCGTGGTGGCCGTCGTCGGAGTCGTCGCCGTGGTCGGCGTGGTGGCCGTCGTCGGAGTCGTCACCGCTGCGGGCGGTTCAGTCGTGCCTGGCGGTTCGGTCGTGGGAGGCTCGGTTGTGGGGGCAGGCGGTTCCTCCCGCTCACGATCGAATTCCCGCGGATAGCGTGCCGTGAAATACAGAGGATCGATCGGATCGCCGGAACGCGGAGTCGTAGTCAGATCGGGAGAGATGTCATTAATGGCGGCGGCAAAGGGAGTTACACGCTCGCCTTCCTGGTCGATCTCGGGTCCAGTTCGCAGCGCGGCACCTTCGTCGAGGGTGCGCAGGAACGGGTCGACCGGCCGAGTAACGCCCATATGGACGTTGCCGAGATCGCCCAGGTCGTCGCGACCTTCGTCGAAAATGGCCTGTTGTTCTTCGGCATCGCCCGCATCGGGAGCGGTAGTATCGCGCAATACCGTCAAGTCGTCGAGGATTTGCTGCTCCTCAACATCGCGAGCTTGATTGTCGCCTTCTTCCTCGATCAGGTCGTCGCGTTCCTTGTCAGCCATCACACACCTCTCACATGCACCCCGAAACCGAAGGGCGGGATTAAGCCCGCCCCGATAAAGGGCACCCTTCCCATTCCTTTCATATTAGCTTTCGCGACACGGCAATGAAATGTTTCCCACCGGCAGCGGTCACTCAAGGTCATTGGATTGACCATGCGCTCCGCAGGGGAGCCGTTTCATGATTAACGGTGTCGTATCTTGTAGGAAAATTGCCCTCTTAAATCATGATTCTGGTTAATATACGCCCTTTAATTGCGGGCGCACCCCGCTTGAAGAAGATGTCGAGGCTGCTTAGCATGTCGATGGATCGCCTTGTGAAGAATTCCGGGTATCCAACAGGAACGCCCTCGTGCTAGTGCATGAGAATGGCTGTGGGTCTTGATTTCGCCTATCCACTAGCGGAACCGCGCGCCTCATGGGATGACCGAGCCAAGGAATGGGAAATGGGTATCATCACGCGGCTCTACCATCGCTCCGACGGACTTTCGGACAATAAGTACAACGTCTTTTTCATGGATATGGGCGAAAACATCCATATCCACTACAGGGATCTGCGGATCGAGCTGAGCGCCGGGGAGTTCCTGGAATTCGCCGATCTTTGCGAGAAGTACATTCCGCAAGTCCGCAAGGAGATCGCTGGCGGGTACCGGGACGGCATCCATCCCAACACCAACCAGAGCAACACCCTCAAGACCATCAGCGAAAACAAGGCTCTGAAGCGCAATATCGCCTACAACCCGAAGCGCATCTCCCTGGAGGAGAATACGGACGGGTACCACGTTCATATTCGCAATTATAAGATACTACTCGATAAGGCCTCGTTCCTCAACTTCGCCCGCGCGGCGAAGGAAGCCCTGGAAATCCGGGAAAAGCCGATCGGGCTGGAAGAAACCCTTGGCCTCATCGAGGTCAATGACCTCGTCCATCGCGTCGACGAGACTTCCCGCGGCGACCGCGAGCAAGCCCGGGTCACGGTCGACAAGGCCTTTTTCCGCAAGACCATCCAACTTCTCGAAGGGCTGGGATACCGGAAGGCCGGCGACGTGGCGGGAGAAGCCGCTTACGAGAAGGCCGACGCCCGGATCCTTCTTCGGGTTGGCATGGTGCCGGCCATCGCGGCGCGCACGGCGGTACCGTCCCCAGTCGTTCCCCTGGTGGAATTCCTCGACACGAACGGCCCTCGCCTGACACCCAGGGAAATCAACCTCCTGAAGCTGCAGATCCTGGACTTTTTCGAGTATGTCCGGAAAGACGATTTGAAGGACGTGGTCGACCTGGACCACCGCAACCTCCTTTACGACACCGAGAAGGACAAGGTCATCTTTCCGACCAAGGATCGCCGGTCGCCCAGCGACGTGGATCAGGAATGGAGCCGGTTCTACAATTTCCTTCATGCCCGGAACCTGGGCTTCGTGAAGCCGAGAAAGGTCTATTATTCGGACGACGAGCTTAAGCGTCTCGACGCGACTTTCCGCGCCTACGTCGCCGAGAAGCTGGCCAAGCATCCTTGCGTGGCGAAGATCTACCTGCTCAATCCCATGGAGACCAAGAAGACCGGAAGCGGCACCGGGCGCTACGAGGTGCCCTTCGTCCATATCAACTGGGTGAAGCTGGGATCGGATTTCGACATTCTCGTCGAGATGGACGAGCGCCATCCCGTCCCGGCCGACTGGACCTTCAAATTCCACTGGAGCGTCTGCGGGTCCGACTACTACCACCTGGGCGAGGTCGATTTCCCCATTCCCTCCCCCTATGTCGAGAAATACCCCAACACGCCCTTCCACCAACATCTGGTCGAGGCCTACTTGTTCTTCCCCTCGCGGGGCAACCTGCGGGTCAAGGATTCCTACTTGGCCAAGTTCCCCCACGAGGTCTTGTACGAGAGGCCCGAGAAGGAGGACGGAGCCACCGCCAAGCGGCTTCGGTCCTTCGTCGAGGAATGCTACGGCATGTCGGTGACCGCCGTGGAGCCGCTGCGGGTCTTCAGCTTCAACAAGGTTTTCACCGTCAAGAGCAAGGACGGGGACTTCGTCGCCAAGATCATGAAGGGCGTGCAGTTCACCCCGGCGACCGAAGGCCATCCCGGACAGCATGTCGACTACGAGGCGGCGCTGCTGCACGGCCTGGCGGGCAAAGACCTGCCGGTGGTCATCCCGCGCGCCAGCAAGTCGGGAGCGCTCTACGAGGATTTCGACAAGCGCCACTGCATGCTCTTCCCCTTCGTCGAACTGGGCGACAAGACTCCCATCCCCGGCGGCCGGACCGCAGCGGCTGCCCGGACTCTAGCCCAACTGCACAAGGCGCTCGCCGACATCGACGCCCCAAAGGACGCCTATCGTTTCGGCGAGGCCCTCGATTTCTGGCTGAAGGATTTCCTGTCGCTTCCGGTCAAGTATACCGCCGACCCGGCCGAACAAGGGCGCTTCGAGGCCTTGGCCCCGATCGTCAAGGACGCCCAGGCACGAATCCTGAAGACCAGGGGCCTTCCCTGGCTCCATTGCCACGGCGACGTTTGTCCGCGGAACTACTTCTTCACCGGCGGCAAGGCGATTCTTTACGATTTCCAGGCCGCCCACTACGGCCCCCGAATCGAGGATCTGGCCGAAGGGGCCCTGGAGTTCGCCCAACTGGGGCCGGCAATCGATCAAGCCCGTGTGGATGCCTTCGTCGCCAGCTACGAGGCGGAAAGCTCCCTGACTCCCTTGGAACGCCAATCGCTGCCGACCATGCTGCTTCTGCATGCGGCACTCAAGCTCGGGCGCCTGCTGCGCATGGAGGTGGTGTTCGGCAACAAGGTCGACAAGAAGCGGATCGCCGCCTTCCTGGATTACGCCGAAAAGATGGGGGATGAACTCCGGAAGGCCCCCCGGATATCGGTTTCGCCGCCGATCCTCCGCAAGGCCTCGGTGAACATCGCGCTCCGCAAGGCGCCCTGACGGGAAAGGCCACCGCCGTGAAGGCCCCCGACGAAAGAACGGATCGGAAAACCGCCAAGGTTGGCTTGCGCTGGCAGGGCGCCGTCCCGTCTTCCAAGAAGGTAGCGGCACCGGAAGAACCATCCGCGACCGCCATCCGGAGCGCCGTGGCCCGCAGCCGGGAGATGCGGGCGGGCGGCCGATTCCGCGAGGCCGCCGAGGCCATGCTTGCCCTGGCCGGGGCGGCCCCCGGCGCGGCTGAGGTTCAGGAGGAACTGGCCCGTGTCCTCAGGGGAATGGGTGATGGGGAGGGAGCCATCGCCGCCTATCGCCGCGCCACCGAACTGGCCCCCGCCAAGGGCGACCATTTCTATCAGTTGGGCGCCGTCCTGGTGGAACGGCGCCGGGCCCGCGAGGCCGAGGCGGCGGCGGATCGTCTCCTGGCCCTGGAGCCGGACCAGTCCCGCGGCCACGCCCTGAAGGGATTGGCCTTGAGAGCCGCCGGAAGCCTGGAGGCGGCGGCCCTCTGGCTGGAACGGGCGATGGTTCTGGCCCCGGCCGATTTCACGACCCTGAACGCCCTGATGATGACGCTTTACGGGCTGGGCCGGATCGAGGAGGCGCGGGCACGGGGCTTGGCCGCCCTGGTCCACAAGGATCGCCAGGCCCTGGCCGACTTCGCCCGGTCGCCCATGGCGGGCTTGACCGTCAGCCGCCGCGCCGCCCCCTTCGACGCCACCCGTCCGCGGCGCAACGTGATCGCCTTCAGCCTTTGGGGAGATCGGCCGGAATATACCCACGGAGCCATCGTGAACGCCCAGATCGCCCCTCATATCTACAAGGGCTGGACCTGTCGCTTCTACTGCGACGACACGGTGCCGCGCGTCATCCTGGAAGAACTGCGCCACCTCAAGGCGCAAGTCATCCCGATGCCGGAACGCAACGCGGTGGCCAGCGGCGCCTTCTGGCGCTTCCTCGCCTCCGACGACCCGGAGGTGGACCGCTTCGTTTGCCGGGACGTCGATTCCCGCGTCAACTGCAAGGAAAAGGCAGCCGTGGATGCCTGGATCGCCTCCGGTCGGATGTTCCACGCCATGCGCGACCATATCTACCATAACGAATTGATACTGGCCGGTATGTGGGGGGGCGTGGCGCGGGTGCTACCCAATCTGGACGCCCTGTCGCGGCGCGGCCACCGTTTCTCGGGAGTGCGCCATGCCGACCAGAACTTCCTGCGCGGCGTCGTCTGGCCGATGATCCGCGACGACCTCCTGGTCCACGATTCCCAATATCGTTTCGCCGGCTCCCAGGACTTTCCCGGCCCTTGCGGCCTGCCCGCCCCCTTTCACGTCGGCTGGAGCGAACGCGACATGCCCGCCTGGACGCCCCGCTGACCATGGAGCCTCTCGTCTTCCCTGCCCTACCGCCCGACGGCCGCATCTTCGTCGGCATCGCCGCCTATCGCGATCCAGACTGCCAATGGACGGTCAAGGACTTGTTCGAGAAGGCGATACTGCCCGACCGCGTCTTCGTCGGCATCTGCTGGCAGGTCCTGCCGGGCCTGGACGATGACTGCTTCCGGATCGTCACCCGGCCGGATCAGGTGCGGTCCGTCACCTTCCATGCCATCCGCGACAGCCGGGGTGCCTGCTGGGCGCGTCATCAGGTGGCGAAACTCTGGCGGGGCGAGGACTATGTCTTCCAGATCGACAGCCATTGCCGCTTCGAACGGGGTTGGGACATCCGTTATATCGAGATGCTGCGTTCCTGCCCGTCGCCGCGCCCGGTGCTGACTACCTACCCGGCCGGCTTCGAGCCGCCCGACCGCCTGAGCAAGCGGCGCATCCCCTTCATGACCGCCGATCGCTTCCTCGATACCGGCGTGCTGGCCCCCGGCTCCTGGACCACGGAGATGGCCGCCGCCCCCGCCATTCCCCAGCCCACGGCACTGCTGTCGGCGGGGCAGGTCTTCGCACCCGGCCGGCTGGTCGAGGAGGTTCCCTACGATTCCCGGCTCTATTTCCTGGGCGAGGAGATCAGCATGGCGGTGCGGCTCTGGACCCACGGATGGGACCTGTTCGTGCCCAACGACTGCCTGCTCTACCACGACTATACCGCCGGCCGGAACGACAAGCGCCACTGGTCGGACAACAAGGATTGGCTCCCCTTGAGCCGCCGGGCCACCCAGCGGGTCCTGCATCTCCTGGGCACCCGGCCCGCCGAGGACCCCGAGGCCATCCTGGAGTTGGACCGCTACGGACTGGGGACGGTGCGTAGTCTGGCCGAATACGAACGTCACGCGGGTATCGACTTCAAGGCGGGCACCATCGCCCCGCGCGCGGCCGAGGGGCGCTTTCCCGCCCATCCCTCCCTCGAGCCCGGAGCCCGCCGCCGTCGCCAGGCCTTCGGCACCCTTTGGCGGATCAACCGCCACGGAGGCAAGGAAACCCACAGTGGTCCGGCCTCGACCCTGGCGGGAACCCGGCTCCTGAGGGCCCGCCTGGCGGAAGCCTTCCGCAGTCTAGCGATCCGGAGTCTGGTGGATGCCGGCTGCGGCGACTTGCACTGGCTGGGGCCGATCACCGGCGACCTTGGGCTCTACCTCGGCTTCGATCTGGTCGAAGAGGCGATCACCGAAAACCTCCTGGTCTTCCGCCACCGCCACAACCACTTCTTCCAGGTGGCCGACTTGGTGTCGGATCGCCTCCCCGAGGCGGATGCCATCCTCTGCCGCGACGTTCTCACCCACCTGTCCCACGCCGAGGTCCGCGCCGCCCTGGTCAACTTCAAGGCCAGCGGATCGCGGTACCTGATCGCCACCACCCACGGCACCGGAACCAATCCGGACATCGAAACCGGGGCTTGGCGTCCCCTCGACCTGGAAGCCGCCCCTTTCCACCTGCTGCCGCCCCTGCTCAGAATCCAAGACGGTGGTAGCGCAGCGAACAAATCCCTGGCTGTCTGGGCCTTGGCGCATGTGGGAACCTGACGGTCACCCCTTCAGGATCACTCCCCGCACCCGCAGCCGGAAATCGTAGTCGGGCGTCAGTTCGGGACGCGGTGCGATGTCCCAGGTCCATTCCCGGCCACCTTCGGGCAGATGCGCGCCGTGCAGGGCGTCGTCCCGGTCCAGGATATTGTCGCCGTCGCAATAAAGCTCCTCCGCCTCGGCGATCAGACAGACCGTGCCGGGACAGGCCCGCAGCAGGGCCAGATGGTGCTCGATCACGGCACGGCGAAAGGCTTCCACCTTGTCCGGGGGATGGCGCCTTTCCGCCCACCAGGAGGGAATCAGGGACAACTGGGTCAGGATGTTGAGCGACACCGCCAGGTCGCCGTCGCCTTCCGGCAGGGCGGCCAACTCCGGGGCGGGCAGGCCGCCGGCATAGACTTCGGCCACCAAGCCGGTGACGTCGGCTTCCACCAGCCGGACGTTGGGATAGGCACGCGCCGCCCGCTTCACGGCCGGCAGGTGCAAGATGTCGACCAGCACCACCTCGCCGAAGCGCTTGGCCAGTTCGGCCAGGGGCAGATCGAGCAGCAGGCCGGAGCCGTAGACGGTGGCTTTGCGGTGGTGGGGGCAGGCGTCGGCCGCCTCGCGCACCAGGGCCTTGCATTCGGCCAAGTGCATCGTCCAGGCCGCGCGGTGGCGGCGCCAGCGGGAGTCGATGGCGACGATTTCCCGCAGATACCCCATCTCGCGCAGGTGGCGCGGGCAGGGCGTCAGGCGATGGCGCAGCCACTCCAGGATCATCCGCGTCTCCCGAACAGCTTCTCGATGTCGGCCAGCTTCAGTTCCACATAGGTGGGGCGGCCGTGGCTGCACTGGCCGGACCGTTCGGTGGCCTCCATGTCGCGCAGCAAGGCATTCATCTCGGCGGCGTTCAGCGTCCGCCCGGCCCTGACGCTCCCATGGCAGGCGAGCGTCGCGCAGACCTCCGACAGGCGGTCCTGGAGGCTGACGGCCTGGCCCATCTCCGCCAGGTCGTCGGCCAGGTCGCGGATCAGGCCCTTGACGTCGGCCTCGCCCAGCACGGCAGGAATCTCGCGCACCACCACCACGCCGGGACCGAAGGATTCCACCAGGAGGCCAAGCGCCTCCAGTTCCTCCGCCCGCGCCAGGATGCGCCGGCAGGAGGCCTCGTCCAGGTCCACCACCTCCGGGATCAGCAGGCCCTGGCGCTTGACCCCGCCTTCGCCCAGGGCCTTCAGGATGCGTTCGTGGGTCAGGCGTTCATGGGCCGCGTGCTGATCCACGATCGCCATGCCGTCCCGGGTCTGGGTCACGATGTAGGTGCCGTGCAGCTGGGCGCGGGCGACACCCAAGGGATAGTCGGCCTCCTCGGCCGGGGGCGGCATCTCCTCCTGGCGGGCCGTGGGGGCCGTCGCCAGGCCGGGCAAGGGTGCATGGAAGGCGGCCGCCCGTTCCGCCACCCCGCGCGGAACGGCCTGCGGCGCGGTCGGAAACGCGTAGGGCCGGACGGCACCCAGGGCGGCCTGGGAGACCGTGCTGGCGGTGCGGTGCCCGGCCGCGGCCAGGGCATGCTTGATGGCGCCCACGATCAGGCCGCGCACCAAGCCGGGATCGCGGAAGCGCACTTCGGTCTTGGCCGGATGGACGTTCACGTCGACGGCATCGGCCGGCACTTCCAGGAACAGGGCGGCCATGGGATGGCGGTCGGAAGCCAGGACGTCCTGATAGGCCCCGCGCAAGGCCCCGTGGATCAGCTTGTCGCGCACCGGCCGGCCGTTGACGAACAGATACTGTCCGGCCGAGGTGCTGCGGTTCAGGGTCGGCAGTCCCGCATGGCCGGTGAGCCGGATGCCTTCCCGTTCCGCGTCCAAGGGCAGGGCGTTGTCGGCGAATTCGCGGCCCATGATATGGCCCAGGCGATCCAGGCGGGCAGCGAACAGGTCGCCTTGGGCAGCCCCCACCCTGAGCAGGCTGCGGGTTCCGTCGCCGACCGAAAAGGCCACTTCCGGATGGGCCATGGCGAGGCGGGAGACGACTTCCACCGCACGGTCCAGTTCGGTGCGCGGCGCCTTCAGGAATTTCAGCCGCGCCGGGGTGGCGAAGAACAGGTCGCGCACCTCGACGCGGGTGCCGACGGGATGGGCGGCGGGCTGCACCGGCCCCACTTGGCCCCCTTCGACTGCGATGGACCAGGCGGAATCGCCGCCTTTCGGCCGGCTGACGATGGTCAGGCGGGCCACGGCGCCGATGGAGGCCAGGGCCTCCCCCCTAAACCCCAGGGTGGCGATATGGACCAAGTCGTCGTCCGGCAGCTTGGAGGTGGCATGGCGCAGCACCGCCAGCTTCAGGTCGTCGGGTCCCATCCCTTTGCCGTCGTCGGCAACCGACAGGAAGGTCCGCCCGCCGTCGCGCACCACCACTTCGATGCGGCTCGCTCCGGCGTCCATGGCGTTTTCCACCAGTTCCTTGACCGCCGAGGCCGGCCGTTCCACCACCTCGCCGGCGGCGATGCGGTTCACCAGGCCTTCGGGCAGCAGGCGGATAGTCATTTCCAGGCTTTGTAGGCGGCGATCAGGCCGTTGGTGGAGGAATCATGGGCGGTAGGCGCGTCCGGCCCCTTCAGTTCGGGCAAGATCCGGCTGGCCAGCTGCTTGCCCAGTTCCACGCCCCACTGGTCGTAGGGGTTGATGTCCCAGATGCAGCCCTGGACGAAGATCTTGTGCTCGTAAAGGGCGATCAGCATGCCGAGCGTATGGGGATCGACGCGGCGCACCAGGATCGAGTTGGTCGGCCGGTTGCCGGGAAAGACCTTGTGGGGCAGCAGGGCCTCCAGCGCCTCATCGGCAAGGCCCTGCTTCTCCAGGTCGGCTCGGGCCTCGTCCGCGGTCTTGCCGCGCATCAAGGCTTCCGTCTGCGCGAAGAAGTTGGACAGCAGAATCGCGTGGTGATCGTCCAGCTCGTTGTGGCTGACCGCCGGGGCGATGAAGTCGCAAGGAACCAGCCGGGTGCCCTGGTGGATCAACTGGTAGAAGGAATGTTGGCCGTTGGTGCCGGCCTCGCCGAACAGCACCGGCGCGGTGTCCCAGGCCACCGGCCGGCCGTCGCGGGTCACCCGCTTGCCGTTGCTTTCCATGTCGGCCTGCTGCAGGTAGGCGGCCAAGCGGTGCAGGTACTGGTCGTAGGGCAGCACGGCATAAGCCCCGGCCCCCAGGAAATTGACGTTCCACACCCCGATCAGGGCCAGCACCGTGGGCAGGTTGGCTTCCAGGGGGGCGGAAAGGAAATGTTCGTCCATGGCCCTGGCGCCGGCCAGCAGTTCCTCGAAGCGGTTCATGCCGATGGCGATGGCGATGGGCAGGCCGATGGCCGACCACAGGGAATAACGCCCGCCCACCCAGTCCCAGAACTCGAACATGTTGGCGGGATCGATGCCGAATTCCTTGACCGCCCTGCCGTTGGTGGACAGGGCGGCGAAGTGGCGCGACACCGCCCCTTCGCCCAGGCGTTCCACCAGCCATTCGCGGGCGGAACGGGCGTTGGCCATGGTCTCTTGGGTGGTGAAGGTCTTGGAAGCGACCAGGAACAACGTGGTCTCGGGATGGCATTGCTTGAGGGTTTCCGCCAAGTGGGTGCCGTCCACGTTGGAGACGAAGCGGACGTCGAGCCCTTCCTGGCGGTAGGGCTTCAAGGCCTCGCAGACCATCGCCGGCCCCAGGTCGGAACCACCGATGCCGATATTGACCACGTCGGTGATCCGTTTGCCCGTGGCGCCCTTCCAGATGCCGCTGCGCACGGAAACCGAAAAGGCCCGCATCTGGTCCAGGACACGGGCGACCTTGGCGCCCACCGCCTCGCCGTCCGCCTGGAACCCGGCCGTCCTGGGGGCACGTAGCGCCATGTGCAGCACGGATCGGTTCTCGGTGTTGTTGATGCGCTCGCCGGCAACCATGCGGGCCCGCAAGGTCTCGACCCCGGCTTGGCGGGCCAAGTCAACCAGCAGGGTCATGGTCTCGCCGTCGATGCGGTTCTTGGAATAATCGAGCAGCAGGTCGCCCAGGCGTAGCGAGAACCTCCCGAATCGCCCCGGATCGGCGGCGAACAGGTCCCGCATGTGCCGGTCCCGGGTGGTGTCGCGGTGGGCCTCCAAGGCCTTCCAGGCGGGCAGCTGGTTGGGCGCGGTCATGGGCCTCCCTCCGGCGATGGTAGCGAACGCCCGGAGGCTACCAGAGTCGCCCGGCTTCAGCCAGAGGGCTGGAGGAATTCCAAGTTATCCACAGCCGGAGGCGAATCGCCCCCGTGATCCACAGGGGGGGATCACAGACAGAGCGCTTCGTCCGCAGTAGGTTCCCGGCATGGCAACCAACCTCCCCCTCCCGCCCGTCGACCTGTCGGCCACCGGCCGGGCGTCCGGCGCCTTCCGCACCCCGCCCCACAACGTGGAGGCCGAGAAGGCGTTGCTGGGCGCCATCATGGCCAACAACCGCGCCTACGAGCGGGTGTCGGAATTCCTGCGCGGCGAGCATTTCGCGCTCGGTCAGCACGGCAAGATCTTCGAGGCCTGCGCCCGCCTGATCGAACGCGGCCAGATCGCCGATCCCGTTACCCTGAAGAACTTCTTCGAGCAGGCGGATACCTTGGCCGACATCGGAGGGCCGGCCTACATCGCCGATCTGGCGACAGCGGCGGTGGGCATCATCAACGCCGGCGAATACGGCCGCCTGATCTACGACTTGTACCTCAAGCGCCAGCTCATCGTCATGGGCGAGGACATGGTCAACGACGCCTTCGGCGCCGACATGGAACACAGCGCCACCGAACAGATTCAGGTGGTCGAGCAGAAGCTCTACGACCTTGCTTCGTCGGGCGAGATCGAGGGTGGTTTCCGGTCCTTCCGCGATTCCCTGAAGAACGCCGTCGAGATCGCCCAGGCCGCGCACCAGCGCCAGGGCCAGCTATCCGGCGTCACCACGGGCCTACGCGACATCAACGCCAAGCTGGGCGGCCTGCATTCGTCCGACCTCTTGATCCTGGCCGGACGGCCCTCGATGGGCAAGACTGCCTTGGCCACCAACATCGCCTTCAACGCCGCCAAGGCCTACCGCGAGGAACGGGGCGAGGACGGCAAGGTCAAGGTGGTGGACGGGGCGGTGGTCGGCTTCTTCTCCCTGGAAATGAGCGCCGAGCAGCTCGCCACCCGCATCCTGTCGGAACAGGCCCGCATCGGTTCCGACAAGATCCGCAAGGGCCTGCTGTCCAACGACGAGTTCAACCGCCTGGTCGTCGCCGCCCAGGAGGTGGAGCAACTGCCCATCTATATCGACGATTCTCCCGGCCTGACGGTCAGCGCGTTGCGCACCCGCGCCCGCCGCCTGAAGCGGCAGCACGGCCTGGGGCTGATCGTCATCGACTACCTGCAATTGATGAGCGCCAGCCCCGGTTCGGCCGACCGCGGCCGCGTCCAGGAGGTGTCCGAAATCACCCGCGGCCTGAAGACGCTCGCCAAGGAACTGGAGGTGCCGGTCCTCGCCCTGTCCCAGTTGTCGCGCCAGGTGGAAAACCGCGACGACAAGCGCCCGCAATTGGCGGACCTGCGCGAATCGGGCTCCATCGAGCAGGACGCCGACGTGGTGATGTTCATCTTCCGCGCCGAATACTACCTGTCGCGGGGCGAGCCCATCCAGCGCGCCGACGAGGCCATCGAGAAGTACACCCAGCGCCACGAACACTGGGTCCAGCGCTGCGAAGAGGTGCACAACAAGGCGGAAGTCATCGTCGCCAAGCAGCGCCACGGCCCCATCGGTTCCGTCGATCTGTTCTTCGAGGGCGAGTTCACCCGTTTCGGCGACCTTGACACCCAGCATGGCGAGGCGTTCTAACGGACCCATGCCGGGAGCCACCCTCACCATCGACCTGGATGCCATCGCCGCCAACTGGCACCGCCTTGCCGGACGCATGGAAGATGTCGAATGCGCCGCCGTGGTCAAAGCCGATGCCTACGGCCTGGGGCTGGACCAGGTGGCGCCGGCCCTGGCATCGGCCGGCTGCCGGACCTTCTTCGTCGCCCTTTTCGAGGAAGCGGCCGCCTTGCGCCGCCTGCTGCCGGACGCCGCCGTCTACGTGCTGAACGGCCTTGACCGGGGCGCCGAAGCCGACTACGCCGCCCTGGGCCTCCGCCCGGTGCTCAACGGCCTGGACGACATTGCCGCCTGGTCGGCCTTCGCCCGCTCCCGAGAAAGAGCCCTGCCCGCCGCCCTGCACCTCGACACCGGCATGGCCCGCCTGGGCCTGCCGTTCGCCGAGGCCCGCGTCCTGGCCGCCGAGCCGGGACGGCTGGAGGGTATCGATCTGCGCTTGGTCATGAGCCATCTCGCCTCGGCCGACGAGCCGGACCATCCCGACAATGCCCGCCAACTCGCCGGCTTCCGCGCCCTGCGCGCCCTTTTCCCGCAAGGAAAGGCCTCGCTCGCCAATTCGTCGGGCCTGTTCCTGGGGGCCGGCTGGCGGTTCGACCTGGGGCGGCCGGGGGCGGCGCTCTATGGCGTCAATCCCTGCCCGACACAGCCCAATCCCATGGCCCAAGTGGTTAGCCTGCAAGGGAAAATCCTTCAGGTCCGGGCAATTGACTCAGGGGAATCGGTTGGCTATGGTGCCACTTGGCGGGCTTCCCGCCCCAGCCGCATCGCGACCGTCGCGGCCGGTTACGGGGACGGCTACCTGAGGTCGCTGAGCAATTCCGGCTTTGCCTGGCTGGGGGACATCCGGGTGCCGGTAGTGGGGCGGGTTTCCATGGATCTGATTACCCTAGATGCGACCGACGTTCCAGGGGCCCTGGTGCATCCGGGCGCCGCCGTCGAGTTGCTGGGACCGCAAGTTTCCGTGGACGCCCTGGCCGGCGCCGCCGGCACCATCGGCTACGAGATCCTGACCGCACTGGGGCGCCGCTACCGCCGCGTCTACATCGGCGGGTGCGCCGGAACATGACTCCCGTCCGCATCGCCCAGTTGATCGGCCGCTTCACCCTGGGCTTCCTCGGCACCGCCGGCAAGCTGACCCTTTTCACCACCTCGGCGCTCAGCCACATCGTCCGCCCCCCCTTCTATCCGCGCCTGCTGCTGACCCAGATGGTGGAAATCGGCTACTTCTCCCTGCCCGTGGTGGGCCTGACGGCAGTCTTCGCCGGCATGGTGCTGGCGCTCCAGAGCTACACGGGGTTCGCCCGCTTCTCGGCGGAAGGCGCCATCGCCAACGTGGTGGTGCTGTCGATCACCCGCGAACTGGGCCCCGTGCTGGCCGGCCTGATGGTGGCCGGGCGCATCGGCGCCTCGCTGGCCGCCGAGATCGGAACCATGCGGGTCACCGAACAGATCGACGCGCTCACCACCCTGTCCACCAATCCCATGAAGTACCTGGTGGCGCCGCGCCTGCTGGCGGGACTCCTCATGTTCCCCTTCCTGGTGCTGGTGGCCGACGTGATCGGCGTGTTCGGCGGCTATCTGGTGGCGGTCTACAAGCTGGGCTTCAATCCCTCCAACTACCTGCAGAACACCTACGACTTCCTGCAGGCGGAAGACGTCAATTCGGGCTTGGTCAAGGCCGCCGTCTTTGGGCTGATCGTCACCCTGATGGGCTGCTACCACGGGTACAATTCCAAGGGCGGCGCCCAGGGCGTGGGCGCGGCAACCACCAACGCGGTGGTCTCGGCCTGCATCCTGATCCTCTGCTTCGACTATATCCTGACCGAGATGTTCTTCAGCCGATGACCGACGGAACCCCCAAGATCCGCCTGCAGGGCGTCAAGAAGGCCTTCGGCCCCAAGGTGGTGCTGGACGGCTTCGATCTGGACGTCGGCGTCGGCGAATCGGTGGTCATCATCGGCGGCTCGGGTACCGGCAAGTCGGTGACGCTGAAATGCATCCTTGGCATCCTGCATCCCGACGAGGGCTCGATCCAGGTGGACGGCGAGGAAGTCACCCGGATGGCCGGGCGGGATCGGGACCGGGTGAACCGCAAATTCGGCATGCTGTTCCAGGGCGCGGCGCTGTTCGATTCCCTGCCCGTGTGGGAGAACGTGGCCTTCGGCCTGCTGGCACAGAAGAAGGTCAACCGCGACCGCGCCAAGGGCATCGCCGTCGACAAGCTGGCCATGGTGGGCCTGGACGCGGCGGTGGCCGACCTGGCGCCGTCGGAATTGTCGGGCGGCATGCAGAAGCGGGTGGGCCTGGCCCGCGCCATCGCGGCGGACCCGGAAATCATCTTCTTCGACGAGCCCACCACCGGGCTGGACCCCATCATGGCCGACGTCATCAACGACCTGATCGTCAAGACCACGCGGGAAGTGGGGGCGACGGCGCTGTCCATCACCCACGACATGACCAGCGCCCGCAAGATCGCCAACCGCATCGCCATGCTATATCAAGGCCGGATCATCTGGGCGGGCCCGACGTCGGAAATCGACAAGTCGGGCAATCCCCACGTCGACCAGTTCATCCACGGCCGCGCCGAAGGTCCGATCAAGATGGCGGTGCGGGCGTAATTCCTAATCCACGGGCCCCCTCATACAGGCCCTGCGGATTAGCGATCCCCTGCACAGTCCAATCGAGTTCGATGCGAGCCGGTGCGAACATGTAATTCGGCAAGCGCTCCGGCCTCTCTCTTTCCAAAGGCGCATATGCCAACCGTCTACCTTGACTTCTTCCTTCCAGGGAAACAAAGTTTCCCCGTCATGGCGTCCAAGGGCAATACCTGTCCGGGGTTACCGCAGTCCGGCTCGCGAAGGGGCGGGCACCGCCAGCTTGTTGTCGCCTGGACCCTGGCGGTCGCGCTCATCGCCCAGGTTTTGGGCGCCACCGCGTTCCCCGGCAATTCCCTGGCCCATTTCCCGCCCGCCGATGTCCTGGGCGAGGGGATGGAAGTCTGCACCCCCCAGGGGATTGTAATCGTCGGGCGCGATGGACCCTTGACGCCATCGCATGCGAAGCACAAGGAAACCTGCGTCTTTTGCCTGCCGTTGATGCAGGCGGCGAAGATGCCTGCGGCGCCCCTCGATCTGGCCGACGTTGCGATGTCCGGCCCAATCGCCATTCCGCCTCGACGCGTCGCGAGCGGTGTCGGTTCTCCACGTGTTTGGGGCGCATCCTTCCCCCAGGCTCCTCCGTCTTCCTGATTCGTTCGGGGCCTGATCGGGCCCGGTAAGGGGAAGCGCGTGCGGGGCCGTTGTTGACCGCCCGCCCTTCCTCCGGCATCGGCGCGGCGAGTGGGACGGATGACGGAAGATCCTGTTAAGACGGATGTCGTGACGATGGGCCTGTCGGCGGTGGCGGGGATGGCGGTTTGTGCCGTTTCCCGGCCGGAAGGCATCGATGGGCTCGAGAGGCTCTACGGCGACTGCCGCCGTTCCCTTCATCCCGTTCTGGCGCGGCGCCTGGGAAGCCGAGCCGATGCGGACGACGTCCTGCATGAAGCCTTCATCCGTTTCATGGGACGCTACCTGGGGCAAAGCATCGCCAATCCCCTGGCGCTCATGGCGCGGATCGCCATAAATATCGTTCGCGACTCGGCGCGGATGGAATCCCATCGTCGCGGCCTGGTGGATGCGACCGAGGGTTCCTTCTGTAGCGGCCCGGCGCCACCCAGCCCCGAATCCGAGTTGTCCGGACGCCAGGATCTGCGGCGATTGAAGGATGCCATCGACGGCTTGCCGCCCCGTTGCCGCGAGGTCTTCCTGTTGCACCGGGTGGAAGGATTGCCCCATTCCGAAGTCGCCCAAATCCTGGGAATCTCGCGTAGCGCCGTGGAGAAGCACATGATCCGCGCCCAGGGTCAGCTTCGTGTTGTCCTCAATCGTGCGGGAGGGTCCGGCGTTGACAGGGGGGGCGCGGGCAAGACTTAATGCCCGCATGATCGTCGGCAACAGCCATTCCGACTTTCCTCCTTCCGGCCAGAATGGAACGCAGCGAAAGGAGGCCGAGTTCCTGTCCATCGTCATGGACGGCGCCGCCGAATTGCGTCCGATCTACGCTGGGGAGATCGGCGCCCTGAAGCGGCGCGCCGCCCGGCGGCGCCTTCTCCGGCGCCTTGGCGGAACGACCGTTGTTTGCGGCTTGATTGCTGCGTTCGGCTTCGCTTCCTACGGCTGGCGGAGCGCCGAGACGGCAGTCGGCATGCCGCGTACCCTTGATCTGGCCGATGGCGGACGCATCCACCTGGATGCGGGCGGCGCCGTCGAATTGCCCATCGCTCCCTGGCGCCGCGAGGCCAAACTGCTGCGCGGAGACGCGGTTTTCGACATCCGGCACGACGATGTGCGGCCCTTCGTCGTTGCGGCGGGCTTCACGACGGTCACCGACCTGGGAACCCGCTTCCTCGTGCAGGCCCGCCCCGATTCCGTCGCGGTGGCGGTGTTCGAGGGAAAGGTGGAACTTGCCGTCGCCGCCACGCCGCCGCTCCAGCTTTCCGCGGGGGGGGCGGCACTCTCCACACCCTCGGGGATTCTCGATACGGCGATGCCGGACGAAGCCGAAATCACGGCATGGCGCCAGGGCCGCCTGGTGTTCCGGAACACGCCCCTGCAAACGGTGGCGGAGCGCCTGTCCCGCTATCGGGGCGAAACCGTGATGGTGGAAGGGGCGGCCACCGCCGCCCTGAAGGTCAGCGGGACCTTCCGCATCGACGACACGGACGGCGCCCTGCGAACCCTCGAACGGGCATTTCCCATCCGGATAGACCGCCAGAGCGGCCGAACGGTCATCGCGCCGGTCATGCCCCGACGCTGATCCCACTTTTTTTCTTCCCCGAGGTGAGGAGATGGCCTCTTCGTCCGTTAATTCAACGTGTCTCCATCGATTCCGGAGACGCGAGGAAACGAATCGCGAGGGGGATTCTCAATGGAGATGTTCGTCATGCGGAGCCTTGCCGGCGCCGCAATCTTGGCTTTGACCATGGCGGCTGGACCAGCGCTGGCCGACGAGGCCAAGGTCGCCATCGACGTGCCACCGCAGAACCTGGCGACCGCTCTTGAGGCCCTGGCGACCCAGTCCCATGCCCAGCTTCTCTATTCGTCCAACTTGGTGCGGGGGGTCAGCGGCTCGGAAGTCAAGGGCACCGTGACGGCGACGGAGGCGCTGAAGAAACTTCTGCAGGGCACCGGCCTGGAGGCCAAGGCGACGGGCGAAGGCAGCTTCACCATCGTCAAGGCCGTCGTCGCGCCGGTGACCCGCATGGACACCGTGACGGTAACCGCAACGCGCACCGAGAACCGGGCCTTCGATGTTCCCGCCTCGGTCACGACCGTTTCGCGGGACCAGATCGACGACGCCCAGGCCCGAAGCATCGCCACGGTGATGCAGCAGATTCCCGGCGTCACCATGGCCGGCACCCCCCGTCAGGGCGGCCAGCTTCCAACCATTCGCGGCTACCAGGGGCCGGACATCGTGCTCAGGGTGGACGACGCCCGGCGCAGCCTGGATGCCAGCGTCGGCATCCTGTCGCCCCTCTACGTCGACCCCAATTTCGTCAAACAGGTGGACGTGGTTCGCGGCCCCTCGTCGGCCACCTACGGCGGCGGCGGCCTGGGCGGCGTCATGGCCTTCCAGACCATCGAGGCCGAGGACATCCTGACCCCTGGTCAATCCATGGGCGGCAAGGTCAAGGGCGGCTACCGTACCGGCGATTCTTCCTATAGCGGTAATCTCGGCGCTGCCGCCCGCTCCGAAGGGGCCAGCATCCTCGCCAGCGCGACGGGAACCAAGTACTCGAACATCGAAACAGGCGTTGACGAGATGCCCTATGAGTGGAATTGGCAGAACGGCTGGCGCAAGAACGGCCTGATGAAGTTCGGCTTCGATGCCGACGACAACAACAATATCCGCATCTCCTACATGCATGTTTCCGATGAGGGCTACGGCCCGACCAACCCGGCCAGCAACGTGCGTGCCCAGACCGGCTACCAGAACCAGAACCGGTCCCAGGACGACCTGGTCGCCAGTTGGAAGTTCAAGGATAGCGAAGGCTCCCTGCTGGATGGCAAGGTCACTACCTACTTCACCAAGTTGAAGCTGGATAACGACAAGCGGACGACCGGGGCCTCGGACAACACCAGGGACGTGAGCACCGGGGGTATCAACGCCCAGAACAGCTCCCGCTTTTCCACCTTCTCGCTGGGCCACCGGCTGACCTATGGCGCGGACACCTATCGCGATACCCTGAGCAATACCAACGCGGGGGTCGCCAACACGGTGGAGCCATACGGCCATCTGGTAGCCCTGGGCGGCTTCATCCAGGACGAAATCCAGGTCGCCCGCGACTGGACCGCCATCGCCACCCTGCGCCATGACGGCTATGAGGCGGAAGGCGGCGGTTACCCCGTCACCTCCAATAGCCGCCTGTCCCCTAAGCTGGCGCTGAAATGGCAGGCCATGAAGGAACTGGGCTTCTTCGGCAGCTACAGCGAGGCCTTCCGGGCCCCAGTCCTTACCGAACTGTACCAGGACATCCAGGGTACCGGCTATTTCAGCAATTTCCGTCCGAACTCGACCCTGCGCCCGCAAACCAACGCCACATGGGAACTCGGGCTAACGCTTGCTTTCGACGGACTGCTCAAGGCCAACGATGCCTTCCGCCTCAAGATCAGCGGCTTCGACGAGTCCTCGAGCGATTTCATCACCAGCAAGACGGTCGGCACCTACGCGCGAACCGCGCCCTATGCCGGGACCGGCTCGATCTTCCAATACGTCAACGTCCCGAACGCCCATCGCTGGGGCGGCGAGGCGGAGTTGAACTACCGCATCGACGACTGGGATCTGGGCCTCGGCTACTCCCGCCTACGGGTCAAGAACCAAGACACCGGGGAAAACCTTTTCGCGCCGCCGGACAAGGTGACCGGCAGCCTGGGCTATTACATCGACGACTACTGGTCGGTCCGCTACGGCGGTCGCTACGTCTTCGCCCAGGAATACGACGGGACCATCGCCAGGCGGCGCAGCGGCTATGCCGTGCACGACATCGGAACATCCTACGATCGTGACTGGTACCGGATCGATTTCGGCATCACCAACCTGTTCGACAAGGGCTATGCCACCTACCACCAGTCCCTGGACACCAGCTACGTCTACGAAGAAGGGCGCAGCTTCAACTTCACCCTTACGGCCCGCTTCTGAGGCAAGGAGAGGTTCCATGAAACGTCGCCAATTCCTGCTGGCCGGCGCAGCCGCCGTCGCGGCCGGCGCGACCCTCCGTTCCGCTGCCGCCGCCGAGGGCGACGGCACGCCCGCCCAGTTCGCCCCGAAGGCGCCGAAGGATCCGGCCCCCCTGGAGAACGAACTGGCGAAGTACCAGAAGTGCCCCTATTGCGGCATGGACCGGACCAAATTCCATTACAGCCGCCATCTGGTCGTCTACGTCGGCGACTTGGTGGACGGAACCTGTTCGCTGCATTGTGCGGCCGTCTCCCTGTCGCTGAACCTGCCGCTGATCCCCAAGGCCGTCTATGCCCCTGACAACGGCTCGGGCGAAGCCATCAAGCCCATGATCGACGCCGAAACCGCCACCTACGTCATCGGCGGCGACCACAAGGCGGTCATGACGCGGACCGCCAAGACGTCCTTCGCTTCCCCGCTCGCCGCCGAGGCCGCCAAGGGAACCGGCGAACTGGCCGATTTCCAGAAGGCCCTGAACCTCACCTACTGCCACATGGCCGACGACATGAAGATGATGCGCGACTACCGGCTCGAGCGGCAACGCCGCAAGGCCGCCGAGGCTCAGGGAGAGCGGAAGAACTGATCGCCAACGGCTCGCTCCGCGCGGGGGGCCAAGAGCGATTTCGTCAGGGGCGAAATCGCCGTTGGCGGGTGACGGCGGCCTTGAGGCGGATCAGGTCGCCGTCCAGAGCCGCATGGCCGTACCACCACTGGAAGTCGGGCGAATGATGGGCGAGCCCGAAGCTCAGGGCGGAGAAGCTCTTTTCCAAGGCGGCCGGATCGCCACCCACCGCCCGGCCTTCCTCGAGCTTCAGGTGGCCGATCTCCAGGGATCGCTTGGCGCTTTCCGCCACCGTCGCGACGAAGCGAGGCGAATGGCAGTCCAGGCAGACGGCCTCTTTGTCCGCCCTGCCGTGCGGCCGGTGGCAGTAGGCGCAAGCCGGGGCGCGCTGGTTGGCCTCGGCCAGCGGCTTCGACCAATCCCAGCGCCGGCCCTCCAGGGTCTCGATGACGCCATGCTTGGACGTTTGGTGGCTGCGCGCCGCCGGGCCGTCGTGGCAGGCGATGCAGGCTTGGCTCTTGCGGACCTGGGGCAACTGTCCATGGCGGTCGCCATGGCAGCCGATGCAGCCGCCGTGCGCCTTGGCAAGGTATCCTTCGTGGCAGCCAAGACATTCCGGTTCCGTGAAGGGGCCGGGCGGCACCTCCCCGGCCCAGACCGGAAATGCGAGCGTGAGGAAAAGCAGAAGCGCCCGCATCAGTTCCGCTCCCGGTTCAGGTCGGTATAGGGTCCGTGCTTCCACAGCGGCGCCGGATCGAAGGACCGTCCCTCCCGTCCCAGGCGGCGCAGTTCGGCCGCCTCGGCCGCGATGGCCTCGAGGGCGACGCCCATGCCCTTGTGCCCCTCCTCGACCAGGGACGAAGCCCCGTGGGCGGCGCCCTTGTAGGCGCGCAGGTTGTCGAAGTACCACATTTCGAAATGGCTGCGCTCGATGCCGGAGACGTTGTAGAAGGCCGAGGCCTGCCCTTCGACGGCGCCGATGCGGGCGCGCGGCCAATGCTTCTCCCACCAGTCCACCGGATAGGCCGGCCGGTCCTTGGGGGACGGTGAAAGAAGGTCGTCGGAACGGAGCTTCCTGAGGATGTCCTCGGCGCGGTAGAGCATGGCCCAGGACTTCTTGCGCTCGCCGTCCATTTCCTTGAGCCACGCCGCGGATTGGTCCTTGTCGTGGCAGTCGGCGCAAAGTTCCACCCAGCGTTTGCGCTTCACCTGGTTCTCGGCCGACAGGGGATTGACCTCGCGCAGGCCGAACTTCCAGATCGCCTTGTCGGCCACCTGGTGCTTGCCCTCCGCCATGTGGCAATAGGCGCAGGTGGGCACCGGGTAGTTGCCCTTGCGCAAGGGCTTGGACCAGTCCCAGTCCTGCCCGTCCGCCAGATAGCGCTTGCCGTGGGCGGAGGCGAAGAAGGCCTCGTCGTCCGGGTGCGGCGGGCCGGAATGGCAGGTGAGGCAGGCCTCGGGGCGCCTCGCCTCGGCGGCATCGAAGCGATGCCGGGTATGGCAGGAATCGCACTTGGTGGCCACCGAATGGCATTGCAGGCAGGCCGCCACCTCGGCCTTGGGCTTGTCGACGAAATGGCGGGCGTCCACGGCGCGCTCCATGGCCAGGGCATGGCTGGGGAAGCCGTGGCGGCGTTCGGCCCGCATCTGGCCGTGCTGGTCGGCGTGGCAGCTGCCGCAGTCGGCGGGCGTCGGGAAGCGCAAGGCCTGATGGTCGGTCCCGTGGCATCCATCGCAGGCCACCGCCGCCTTGCCGGCGGAGGGCGTGGCGTGGCGGCTGGCCTTCCAATCATTGACGATGCCGGGGGTGGCGCCAGCATGGCAGTCCACGCATTCCGCGCCGGTGAAGGTTCCTTCGACGCGCTCCCGCTCGGGCCGATGATAGGCGCCGGGGTCCCAGTATTCATGGATCGGATCGGGTTTCCACAGCTTGCCGTAGAGGCCGACGCCCTTGGGGTCGTCGGGCATTCCAGCCAAGGCGGAAGAGGCGACCAGGAGCAGCAGGATCAGGGCGCGAGACACAGCGATCCCCACAGGCTGGCGGTCAGTTCCAGGTTGGTCCCCACCGCTTCGTGCAGGGTCCAGGAAGCGCCGACCACCAGGGCCAGCAGGGCGGCGAAGGCCAGCATCTGCCAGCGGGAACGCGGCAGCGCCCCGGTCGCCCAAGCGCGCAGCCATTGCCGGTCGCGGCGCCGCGGCGCCAGCAGGTCGCGGGCATCGCGGAAGGCCAGACTGCCCGACGGGCATTCGGTGACGCAGCGGCCGCAGCCCATGCAGTCGGCCACGTCGATCCTGCCCTTGGCCTTGCCCAGTTCCAGGACGGGGATGCCCATGTCGCAGACTTGGGTACAGGTGCCGCAGTCGGTGCAGGTGCTTCTCTGATAGTCGACGCGGTAGAAGCCGACCTTGTTCAAGAGGCCGAAGGTCGCCCCGTAGGGGCAGAGGTAGCGGCAATAGCCCCGGTTGCCGATCCAAGGCGACAACAGCATCGAGGCGAAGTAGGGCAGGATCACCACTCCGGTGAACAGGCCGACGTATGCCACCGACCATTCGTTGGGCGGGAACAGGAAGACCCCGATCACCCCCATGTAAAGGGCGAACCACAGCCACTTGGTGTGACGCAGGCGCCAAGCCCACTTGCCCCGGGGCGTGACGTGGCGGAAGGGAAAGCCCACCACCTCGCGGATGGCGACGCAGGGGCAGTTCCAGCC
>JAMOBD010000048.1 GCA_039908345.1 Magnetospirillum sp. WYHS-4 | reverse complement strand
CCGCCCCCACCCCCGCGGAAGCCGCCGCCCAGGGCCGCCGCCAAGCCGCGGCGCTGATCGAGGCCTTGGCCGCCCACGGTCTGCCCCGCGACCGCCTGGTTCAGCGGGCCAACCCCGAATGCGGCAACACTCCGCCGCCTTAGGCTCCGTCAGGCCGCCAAGTCCTTGAACCGCTGGTCGTCCGCAAAGGCAGACAGGTCTGGGTCGTCGGATTGGGGGTTGAGGAATATCCTAATCCATTGGCGTTCCGCTTCCCGTAACTGTGCGGGGGCCGACGCGATGGCGCTGGCCGCATGCTCGTAGGCCTGATCGGCGATCGCCTGGAGATCGGCTTCCGGAGTCGCGCTCTGACCCATGAGGTACTTGTATTTCTGGCCATTCGCGCAGGCAAGGAACCGATGGACCAGATGGGGCTCGCCGGTAAGCCATTCCTTCGGCATCTTGCCGCGAATCTTGAAAACCTTCTCATAGCCCGTCGGCGGCGGCAGATAGAGGGCTCCCAGCATGGCGTAGGTGACGATCCGGCTTTTTTCCGGTTCCGGAATTGTCGCGATGGCCAGCGAGACCATCGGTTCGAGGACCCCGACGGCCGCCTCGTACTTCCGCTGGGCGAAGTACTGCACGGCCAGCTTGAGGTTGTGGATGGGGTTCAGGGACGCCGCCTCGCGCAGTGCCTTTTCCGCGTCGTCCTTCTTTCCCAGGGCCGCCAGGGCAAGGCCGATGCTGGCCTTCTCGTCGGCGGTCTTGACCGTATCGAGCGAGATGTTGGCGAGGGCCTCGATCCGCTTCCGCTCCTCCTGAGGCAGATATCGGGCCGCCGCCTGCAGGTCGATGGGAGAGCCATCCACTTCCGTCGCCGGCAGGCTGGCGACGACGTCGGCTCCGGAGGCATCGGACGAGGCCCGCTCGAAAGCCCCCTGAAGCCACAGGCGCGACAACAGGAAGCCCGACAAGAACCCGAAGACGGAGTACAGGACGACCAGGACCAGCGCGACGCCGGCCCCCAGCGTCAGGGCAGGACCATCGCCGTTCGCCCCCACCAAAGTCGCGTCGAGATACCTTCCCAGCCAGTCGGAGGTGTTTTTCAGGAAATCCGGGACTTTGGCGAGGGAGGCCAGGCTGGCGCCCACCAGAAGCTTGGTGAGCCAGTCGGAAATCTGGTCGAGGTTGGTGTTGGTAACCGTCGCACTGGGACCCTCGGGGGTCGCTTTCTCGGCATCCGGATTGCCCTTGGGATAGCCGAACAGGAAACCGAAGAATGCCCCGACGGCAAAGGCCGCGCTGGCGATCAGCGCCGACAGCCCGAGAAACCGCAAACTTGCGGGAACCCCGAACGATCCCCCCAGAAGGATCAGCGGAACCGAAACCAGAAAAATCGACAGGAACAGGAACTTGCCGATCCGGTGGCGTTCCCAACGGAATTGGTCCGTTCGCTTGGGGCCGGTCTTCCCGTCCGCGATTCCGCCCGACGATCTCCCGAACATCTCCGTGATACCCATGGCGAGGCCCACCCAAATGAGATAGGATGGACATGGTATCACGAATCGCGCGACCGATATAGATTGCGCTTTTCTTTTCCGCGCGACCGCCGCTCTTTACCTCAGCACTTTCACCACGATGCTTTCGTTCAGGTCGCCGTAGCCCTTCGACAGGGCTTGCTGGAAGACCTCGGCGGCGGCCGCGTTGACCGGGGCGGCCTGGCCCACTTCGGCGGCCAGCCGCAAGCCGTAGCGGGCGTCCTTGTGGCGGAGCACCGTGGAGAAGTAGACATCCGCATGATCGCCGTCCACCAGGCGGCGCACCAGGTACTTGACCATGGGACTGGCGATTGCGCCCGACGACAGGGCCTCGCAGACCGTTTCCGGGTCCAGGCCGGCCTTGACGGCGGCCAGATAGCCTTCCATGGCCGCCACCGCCTGGGCGGCGCCGATCATGTTGACCGTGAGTTTGTAGGCGGTCCCCGCCCCCACCGGGCCGAAATGGATGTGGCGGGCCGCATAGGCCGAAAGAATGGGCCAAGCCGCTTCCAGCACCGAATTCTCACCCCCCACCAGCAGGGTGAGCCGGCCTTCCCGCGCGCCGTCGGGGCCGCCGGTCACCGGGCAGTCGAGGAAGCGCAGGCCGACGCCCTGGACAGCCGCGGCCAGTTCCAGCATCCAGCCCCGCGACAGGGTGGAACTTTCCACCGCCACCGCGTTGCGGGCCGGCCGGCCGGCCAGCACCCCTTCCGGGCCCAGCCACACGGCCTTGGAAGCCGCATCGTCGGACACAATGGTGACGATGGCCTCGGCCCCCTTGACGGCCTGCGCCGGGGTATCGGCCACCGCGGCCCCTAGACCTTCGGTCTTGGCGCGGCTGCGGTTCCAGACGGTGACGTCATGGCCGGCGCCCAGCAGCCGCAGGGCCATCTCGCGGCCCATGGTGCCCATTCCCAGGACGGCGACCTTGGCCATGGTCAGCTCATGAATTCGCGGACGTAGCGTTCCGAATACTTCTGGAAGGCGGCATTGCCGGCGGGAGTGAAGCTTTCGGCCTCGCGGATGCCTTCCCATTCGTCTTCCGGGAACTTGACGTAGAGCGGGAAGGTCCGATGCAGGCCGCGCAGGGCCTCGGCCGACATCTGCGGCATGTCCATGGTCGGCCCCAGCCGGTAGTCCATGGCGATATCCTCGTCCTGGATGTAGCCTTCCAGTTCGCAGACTTCGCGGAGCGTGCAGCCTTTGTAGGGGCTGAAGTAGCTGACCATCACACCGTTGGGATTGAGCCGGCGGTCGAGGCGGATGGTGTCGAAGACCATCTCGCGGGTCTCGGTCGGGAAGCCGATGATGTTATTGGCGGAAACCCGGATGCCCGACTCGCGAAGCAGGTCGAAGGCACGGATGATGACGTCATCGCGCACGTTGCGGCCCAGCATGCTGCGCCGCAAGTCGAAATTGCCGCTTTCCACGCCGACGCTCAGGCCCTCGCAACCGATTTCCTTCAGCAGTTCCACCTTGTCCGGGGTCACGGACTCGGGACGGGCCTCCACCCAGAAGGGCAAGCCGACCTTTTCGTGGAACAGCTTGCCGAAGGTTTCGATGCGCGAGCGGGTCGTGGTCAGAAAGCTTTCGGCCACCAGATAGACGTAGGCGAGGCCGAACTGTTCCTTCTTGCGGGCCATCTCGTCGACCAGGCGGACCACATCCTGTTCGCGGTAGTAGCCGCCGTGTTCCCCGTAGAGTTTGTCGAATCCCGAGTTGATGCAGAAGGTGCAGGTGTAGGGACAGCCGCGGTTCATCTCGAAGGTGCCGGTGACCGAAATCTTGCCGCCCATGGGCTTCCAGAAGCGGCGGGGGTCGTAGACGCTCCAATCCTGGTCGGGCAGGCGTTCCAGGTCCACGGGCGCCCGCACCGGGTTCTTGTAGAGCTTGCCGTCCTTCTTGACCCACAGATTGCCGATGTCCGTGTAGTCCATGTTGTTGCGCAGGCGCTGGCAGAGTTCGGTCAAGGGCAGTTCGCCCTCGCCGACGCAGACCATGTCGACCGACGGGTCGCGGATGACGATGTCGGGGGCGAAGGTGGCGTAGGGACCGCCGACGATGGTCGGCACGCCCGACCCCTGGATGCGCCGCAACAGCGCCATCCCCAGGGGCTGTGTGACTTCGATGGACGACAGGCCGATCAGGTCGGGCTTGTATTCCGCCACCGTGCGGGCGAAGGCGTCGAAGACGTCTTCTTCCTCGGCCACGATCCCCAAGTCGGCGAAGCTGGTCTTCTTGACCTGCAGGGCGGCGGCGCGGGCCTCGTCGCCGGTGATGTCGGCGGTTTTGTAGAAGGTGGTATCGAACAGCTTCACCTCGACATCGACCTCGCGCAGGCAAGCGGCCAGGATGCCGATCCCCGCGGTGACCAGCGTGTCTAACATGGTGTTGCAGTTGATCAGCAGGACCTTGAAGTCCTTTTTCATGGCGACGCCCTCCTACGGCCGAATGGCCACCTCCGGGAAACTACCGGCTAGCAAAAACCCCTAGTCCTGTCCAGTGTTGTCGCTCAGGACGCTTCCTTCTTCCTCGCCCGCCGGGGCGGGGCGAGGGCGGCGGCCAGGCCCTGGCTGACGGTTTCTGCAGCTTCGCGCAGACGGCGCGGCTGGGGGCGGGCGAAGCGGCTGGCGGCCTGAATGGTCTTGTAGCCCATCAAGGTCCCCCGCAAGGGCTCGTCGAAACCTTCGTCGGTGGCCAGGGAAGCGAAGGTATGGCGCAGGTCGTGCAGCCGCACGCCCTTCAGACCAGCCCGGTCGCGCAGCCGCCGCCAAGCGTGTTCCAGGGTGGAAACCGACAGGGGCTGATCCATGTCGGTCACCGCCGGCAGCAGGTAGTCGGAGACGTAGGGCAGGTCGGCGATGGTC
Source organism: Magnetospirillum sp. WYHS-4 (assembly GCA_039908345.1). Taxonomy (NCBI): domain Bacteria; kingdom Pseudomonadati; phylum Pseudomonadota; class Alphaproteobacteria; order Rhodospirillales; family Rhodospirillaceae; genus Magnetospirillum; species Magnetospirillum sp. WYHS-4. The sequence continues at coordinate 20,706 of JAMOBD010000048.1, read as the reverse complement.
TCCAGGGCCGCCTTGCCGAGGGGCACCCTGCGCGGCGGCTCGAGTCCGTCCGGGTCCTCGAACCGCAGTGCCTTGCCTTCCCAATCCACGTGATCCCAGCGCAGCCCGATGACCTCCGACACTCGCCCGCCCGTAAGCAGCAGCAGGCGCAGGCAGGACAAGACCGTCACATCCTCGCGCCCCTTGGTCTCGGCCTCCTTCAGCACGGCGCCCAGCCTGGCCAGTTCCGGCCCCCCCAGGCGGCGGGCACGGGCCTGTTCGGGGAAAGGCTCCACCTGCTTGCAGGGATTGCTGCGCGGCGCCCTGAGGCCCCAGTCTTCGGCCAAATTGAACATTTTGCGCAGCAGGGCAAGGGTACGGTTGGCCTCGTAGGGCGTGCCGCGCAGGGATTCGTGCAGGAACTTGACCTCGGCCACGCCGACGCGGTCGATCCTTAGGCCCCCCAGCATGGGCAGGATGCGTCCGTCGATCAGGCGCCTGTCCTCCTTCGCGCTACGCGGCCGCTTTTTGGGCAGGGCATGCTGCTCCATGTAGCGCTCGCAGAAGGCCAGCAAGGTATCGCCGCGGCGCGCCGGACGGCGCGCTTCCACCGAGCGGGTTGCCGGATGGCGGGCGGCATCGAGGCGCGCTTCGGCCAGCTTGCGAGCCTCGTCGGGGGTCAGGGGGCCGTGGCGGCCCAAGGTTGCCCGGCAGGATCTCCCCTGGGCGTCCCGGTATTGGATGATGTAGGAGCGCAGGCCCGAGGGCTTTATCCGCAACCCGAAGCCGGGCAAGTCCGAATCCCAGAGCACCTGTTCACGCTCGCCAGCGGCAAGGCTTTCGACGGTACGGCGATCGATCTTCATGGACTCCCCCAGGATGGCGCCGGGTAAGCATAGGGATGAGGCCGTCGCCGTCAAGACTATCCCATAATATCAAATGGATAGCCCACATTAAGGGCGTCAGATCGGCCCTGCCCACCAGATATTGCAAGGGAAACCCCCGCCCGGAGACCGGGCGGGGGCTGGGGATCATCTTCCGCCGATCCGGAAATCAGCAGGAACCGTTCCGGTGGTCGTTGCCGTCTGGCCCTCCGCCACCATGGCCGCTGTCGCCCCGGCTTAGCGAGTAGCCGGAGCCGCCGCCGTGGCGATCCTGGTCGCCGCCATCGTCGTAGCGGCCCTCGCCCGAGCCAACCACGCGTCCACCGTCGTCGTGGCGGCCGTGGTCCTGGAAGACCAGATTATCGGTGGACAACTGCTGACCGTCGATGACGACGGTATTGCCCAGCATGACGTCGCCGATGACGTCGAGGCCGCAATGGTCGTCGGTCCCGCTGCCCAGATCGACGGTCAGGGTGGCCGTGGTGGTGGCCAGATCGCCGTTGGGTTCCACGGCCGTCGCGGTGACCGTCAGGTCGAAGGCGTCGGGGGCCGCGGTCTCGCCGCCGGTCTCGCCCTTCAGGGATTCGAGCAGGTAGTCGCTGTGGTTGCCCACCGCGGTAAAGCGCAGCTTGTCGAAGCCGCCGTCCACCGCGATATCCAGAGACAGCCGGCCGTCGGAAGCGCCGGCCTGGGCCTCGAAGTCTCCGCTGCCCACCAGTTCGTCGCCCCGGTAGGCCTCCCAATGGCCTTCCTCGGCACCGAAGTGGCCGTTGCCCTTGTCTTCGATGAACAGCGCGCGGATGCCGACCTCGGCCTTGTCGACCAGCATGCCGTCGAAGTCGACGATCATGGATTCGGAACCCGAACCTTCGGCATCGATTTCGGAATCGCCCAGGCCTTCCACGCCGATGCCACGCCCGGCGTCGGCGTCGATTTCGGCCGGCCGCCCGTTCTTGGCGAAGGCGGACACGGTGATGTCATGGCCGTCGACGGTCTGGAACCAAGCGCCGATGGTCCCCGACTCGCTGCCGGAACTGGACCCGCCCAGTTGGAACTCGGATTTCTCGGGTTCCGGAACCTTGATGGTCAAGCCGTCGAGTTGTCCGGCGCTCAGCGTCCAACTGCCGTCGCCGTTGTCGGTGCCGGCCGACAGGCTGGCGCCCGTCGGCACGCCCGCGATTGTGACGGACAGGGTTTCGGAGCCGTCCAGGTCGGTCAAAGCCGCCGCGATGTCGAGCGGAATGGCTTCTCCGGCCTCGCCGGAGGTGTCGGCCACCGCCAGATCGGGCCGGTCGGCCACCGCCTCGACGGTCACCGCCAGGGTTTCGGTGGCCCGGCCGCCATCGCTGGAAATCGCCGTCACCTGCATGTCGAAGGTGCCGCTGTAGTTTTCGGGCGGCACCACCCGCAGGCTGTCGAGGTCGGCCGGACGCAGGGTCCAGGTGCCGTCGCCGTTGCGGGTACCGACGTTCAGCGAAGCGCCTTGCGGCAAGCCGCTGACGACGACTTCGGCCACCGTCTCGCCGCCGGACACGGCGGCATCCACGTCGAGCGCAATCGGCGTATCCTCGCGGCCGGTCGCATCGGCCGCCGTGACGACCGGCGCCACCGGTTCGCCGTACTCGCCCATGGGCACGGTCAGCACCTGCACCGCCGCCGCCGTATCGCCGTCGTTTTCGGTGGTGGTGGCGGTGACGGTGAGATCGAAGTCGGTCCTCAGGCTGTCGGCCACCGTCAGGGTCAGGCCGGTCAACTGGGCGGGCGACAGGGTCCAGGTGCCGTCGCCGTTGTCGGTGCCCGCCGACAGGCTGGCGCCTTCGGGCAGGCCGGCGATGGTCACCGACAGGGTCTCCGAGCCATCGGTGTCGGCCAGGGCGGCGTCGATATCCAGCGAGAACTGGATGGCGCCCGCCTCGTCGCGACTGGTGACGTTGAAGTTGGCGTCGTTGTAGTCGAAGTCGCCGCCGTTCTTGATGTCTTCCCAGTTCTGGCTGCCGGCCGCGCCGCTGTCCCGTTCATGGTCGACGCCGTCGGCGTTCAGGGATTGGTTGGTGAAGAACAGGCCGCCGTTGGCATCGGCCCGCAGCGCCCGGCCGGACGGATCGAGCACCTGCCACTTTCCGGTGGCGTCCTGGGCGAAGGTGACGTCCATGCCGTCGGTCAGGCCGCTGTTCTCGCCCGCGCCGTCGGACAGCAGGAAGAAGCCGACGCGATCCGGATCGACGTCGTCCAGGGTGAAGCTCTGGCCCACCGTGGTCTTCACGTTGGCCCAGATGATCTCGCCCGAGGTCGGCCGGCCCTGATCGTCCAGCAGATAGTAGCCGTAGGTATTGTTGAAGCCCGCATCGCTGCCGTGGTTGACGACCGTGATGCTGCTGTCGCCTTCCTGCACCACGCCGACGCCGATGGCGCTCGCCAGGGCCGGCTCGTCCGCCACGCCGGTCACGGCGACGTTGACGGTTGCCGTGGTGCTGGCGGTGCTGGCGCCGTCCGCCGAGGTGGCGGTGACGGTCAGCGCGAAGTCGGCGTTGGAATCGGCCGGCGGCGTTATCTTCAGGCCATCCAGTTGGGCCGCCGTCAGGGTCCAGGTGCCGTCGCCGTTGTCGGTGCCCGCCGACAGGCTGGCGCCCGCCGGAACGCCGCCGACGATGATCGACAGGGTCTCGTCCAGGTCGGTGAGCGCCGCCCCGATATCCAGGGCGATGGCGGAATCTTCCAGGCCCGCAGCATCCCGGACGGCCAGCGTCGGGGCATCGGCTCCGCCCGCCACCGTGACGGTGAAGCTGGCGGCGCCGGTTTCGGTGTCGCCGTCGTTCTCGGTGGCCGTCGCCATCACCGACAGATCGAACGCGCCCGCATAGTTCAGCGGCGGCGTGATGCTGAGCCCGGTCAACTGGGCCGGGGTCAGGGTCCAGGTGCCGTCGCCGTTGTCGGTGCCCGCCGACAGGCTGGCGCCCGCCGGAACGCCCGCGATGGTAAGGCTCAGGCTTTCCGAACCATCAAGGTCGCCCAGGCCGGAGGCGATATCCAGCGCAATGGCCCGGTCCTCGGTGCCGCTGGCGTCGCTGACGGTCACGGTGGGCTCGTCCGCCACGCCGGTCACCGTCACGGCCAGGGTCGCCGTCACCGAAGCCTGGTCGATGTTGCCTTCGGCCGACGTCGCCGTCACCGTCAGGGTGAAGTCGGCGTTGGAATCGGCCGGCGGTGTAACGGTCAGGCCGTTCAACTGGGCCCCGGTCAGGGTCCAGGTGCCGTCGCCGTTGTCGGTACCCGCCGACAGGCTGGCGCCCGCCGGCACGCCCGCGACGACAATCGATAGGGTCTCGCCGCCATCGGTCAGCGCCGCAGCGATGTCGAGCGGGATGGCCGTGTCTTCCAGGCCCGCCGCGTCGGTCGCGGTCAGGGTCGGCGCGCTGGCCACGTAGTCCACCGGCGTGCCGTTCACGTAGATCTCGAACTTTTCGAAGTTCCGCGCATCCAGGTTCAGGCTCTGGAACTGGAAGCTGTCGCCCTGGCCCGACGGGCTGTTCGGATCGCTATGGCCGGCCAGGAAGGCCCGGTAGTTCGCCAAGTCGGCCCGGAAGGCCGCCGAGTCGAACTGGGCCTGGGTCAGCATCACCCGCAAGGTGTCGGTACCCGCGCCGCCTTCATAGAAGTCGCGCCCGCCCGTCGCGTTCTGGCTGGCGGTGAAGACCGCCACGTCGTTGCCCACGCCCGCATCCACCCGGTCGGCGCCCGCGCCGCCGTCGATGCGGTCGTCTCCCGTGCCGCCGACGATGGAATCGTTACCGGCGTTGCCCCACAGCAGGTCGTTGCCGGCGCCGCCGTCGATGGTCACGTCGCCGTAGGAGAAGCGGCTGCTGGTCAGGTCGACCACGTCGTTGCCGGCACCCGCGTCGATCACCTCGATACCCGCGATGCGGGCCGCGGTGCCGTTCGGGCTGTAGGTATCTTCCAGGAACACGGCTTCATTGCCGCCGCCCAGCACCAGGGTGTCGGTGCCGGCGCCGCCGTCGAACAGGTCATGGCTGCGGCCGAGGCCGTTGATGCTCACCACTTCGCCCGTCCCTGGCGCGCCCGGGCTGCCCGCGTTCTGGGCCCCCATGCCGCTCCAGGTGGCATCGGTCGAATAGTTCAGCGTGTCGTCGCCCGCGCCGCCGTACAGGCGGTCGGCACCCAGGCCGCCGCTCAACACGTCGTTGCCGGCCGGCGCGCCGGTGAAGGCCACGTCGATGGTGCCCGCCGCCGTCGCCACGTCGCCGTCGTTCTCGGTCGCCGTCGCCGTCACGGCGATCTGGAAGCCGCTCGTCACGCTGCCCGGAATGCTCAACGTCAGGCCGGAGGCCTGATCGGCCGCCACCGTCCAGCTGCCGTCGGCGTTCCGCGTCCCGGCCGAAAGCGTCGCCCCCGCCGGCAGGCCGGACAGGGTCACGCTGTGGGTCTCGGACAAATCGAGGCTGTCGCCGAAGCTGGCGGCGATATCGAGGGCCACCAGGGCCGGCGTCGGATTGGCCCCGTCGCCGTAAAGCACGTCGTCGCCCGCCTCGCCGCGCAGCACGTCGTTACCGGCACCGCCCGACAGGGTCTCGCCCGCCGCCGTGCCCACCAGGGTGTCGTTGGCGCCCACGTCCAGGTGCACCGTCTCGTTGCCGGTCGCAAGCCCGACCGCATCCGCCAAGCCGGTCACCGCCACCGTGACGGTCGCCGTGGTGCTGGCGGTGCTGGTGCCGTCCGCCGAGGTGGCGGTGACGGTCAGCGCGAAGTCTTCGTTGGAATCGGCCGGCGGCGTGATGGACAGGCCGTCCAGTTGTTCGGCCGTCAAGGTCCAGGTGCCGTCGCCGTTGTCGGTGCCCGCCGACAGGCTGGCGCCCGTCGGAACGCCCCCGACGACAATCGACAGGGTCTCGCCGGCATCGGTCAGCGCCGCCGCGATGTCGAGCCGGATGGCATGGTCTTCCAGGCCCGCCGTATCGGTCACGATCAGGGTCGGCGCATCGGCCCCCCCCGTCACCGCGACGGTGAAGGAGGCTTCCGCGGTTTCGGTATCGCCCTCGGCCTCGGTCGAAGTCGCCACCACGCGGAGAGCGAACTCGCCGTTGTAGTTTTCCGGCGGCGTCAGCTTGAGGTCGGCCAGCTGGGCCGGGGTCAGGGTCCAGGTGCCGTCGCCGTTGTCGGTACCCGCCGACAGGCTGGCGCCGTCCGGCAGGCCGGAGATGACGAGGCTAAGGCTTTCCGAGCCGTCCAGGTCGCCCAGGCCGGCGGAGATGTTCAAGGCCAAGGCCGTATCCTCGGAGCCGGTGACGTTCGTTACGCCGACCGTCGGCTCGTCCGCCACGCCGGTCACCGTCACGTCGAAGGTGGTCGCGGCGCTGGAGGTGCCCGCGCCGTCCGTCGAGGTCGCCGTCACCCTGAGGGCGAAGTCGGCGTCGGAATCGGCCGCCGGCTTGACCGCCAAGCCGTCAAGCTGTCCGGGCGCCAGGGTCCAGGTGCCGTCGCCGTTGTCGGTGCCCGCCGACAGGATCGCGCCGTCCGGCAGGCCGGCAATGGTAATCGACAGGGTCTCGCCCGCATCGCCCACCGCCGCCGAGATGTCGAGCGGAATCCAGGTGTCCTCCAGGCCCGCCGCGTCTTCGGCCGCCACGGTGACCGCATCGGCCACCGGCGTCACCGTCACGGTGAAGGAGGCGGCCGCCCTTGCCACGTCGCCGTCGTTCTCGGTGGCCGTCGCCGTCACCGTCAGATCGAAGCTGCCCGAATAGTCGGACGGCGGCGTGACGGTCAGGCCCGTCAGTTGGGCCGGGGTCAGGGTCCATGTGCCGTCGAGGTTGTCGGTCCCCGCCGACAGTTCGGCCCCGGCCGGCAGGCCGGAGATGACGATGCCGTGGGTTTCCGACAGGTCGACGGAATCGCCGAAGCCCGCCGCGACATTCAGCGCGATGGCCGCATCCTCGGCGCCGGTGACGTTCGTTACGCTGACCGTCGGCTCGTCCGCCACGCCGGTCACCGTCACGTCGAATGTGGTCGCGGCGCTGGAAGTGCCCGTGCCGTCCGTCGAGGTCGCCGTCACCCTGAGGGCGAAGTCGGCGTCGGAATCGGCCGTCGGCTTGATGGCCAGGCCGTCAAGCTGTCCGGGCGCCAGGGTCCAGGTGCCGTCGCCGTTGTCGGTGCCCGCCGACAGGATCGCGCCGTCCGGCAGGCCCGCGATGGAGATCGACAGGGTCTCGCCCGCATCGCCCACCGCCGCCGAGATGTCGAGCGGAATCCAGGTGTCTTCCAGGCCCGCCGCGTCCTCGGCCGCCACGGTGACCGCATCGGCCACCGGCGTCACCGTCACGGTGAAGGAGGCGGCAGCCCTTGCCACGTCGCCGTCGTTTTCGGTAGCCGTCGCGGTCACCGTCAGATCGAAGCTGCCCGAATAGTCGGACGGCGGCGTGACGGTCAGACCCGTCAACTGGGCCGGGGTCAGGGTCCAGGCCGATCCGTCCGCATTGGGGGTCCCGGCGGAAAGAACCGCCCCGGCCGGCAGGCCGGAGATGACGATGCCGTGGGTTTCCGACAGGTCTATGGAATCGCCGAAGCCCGCCGCGACATTCAGCGCGATGGCCGCATCCTCGGCGCCGGTGACGTTCGTTACGCTGACCGTCGGCTCGTCCGCCACGCCGGTCACCAGCACGTTCAGCACCACCGGTTCGGTGGAAGCGATGTCGGCCCCGTCGGTCGCCGTCGCGGTCACCGTCAGGGCGAAGTCGGCGTTTGAATCGGCGGGCGGCGTGACGGTCAGGCCGGCCAAGTCGCCGCCGGACAGAGTCCAGGTGCCGTCGCCGTTGTCGGTGCCCGCCGACAGGCTGGCGCCCGCCGGCACGCCGGCGATGGTGACGGTCAGGGTCTCGGAGGCATCGGTCAGGCCCGCCGCGATGTCGAGGGCGATGGCCGTGTCCTCGTCGCCGGACACCGGCGCCGCCTGCCAGGAGGCGTCGACGTTGACGTCGTTGAAGTCCCGGTCGCCCAGCCGGATCAGGTCTTCCCAGTTCTGGGTGCCGACCACCGCGTTGTCGACCAGATGGTCCATGCCGTCCGGATTGAGCGCCGGATCGCTGAAGAAGGCCTTGGCGTACTCGCCCTGCAGCGTCTGCCCGTCGGGCCCGACGACCGTCCAGCGGCCCTGGGCGTCCTGGGCGAAGGTCACCGCCATGCCGTCGGAGATTCCGGCATTGAGGGCGCCGCCGTTCGGAATGACGAAGTAGCCGATGGAAGCCGGATCAAGGCCTTCGATCGCCGCGGTCTCGCCGATATGACTCCGGGTATCCGACCAGATGATGCCGCCCTGGACCGGATGGCCGTTTTCGTCCATCGCGTAATAGCCGTAGGCATTGTGGAAGGCGGCGGAAGTCCCGCCTTCGTTCTGCGCCGCCAGGGTGAAGGTGTCCTCGCCCCCGATGGCCAGGGTGGGCCGGTCGGCCACGCCCGCCACGTCCACCGTGATGGTGGCGGAGGTCGTCGCCTGGGCGCCGGTGCTGGCCTCGGTTGCGGTCACCGCGACCGAGAGTTCCATGGCCCCGGAGAAATCGGCGGGCGGCGTGACCTTCAGGCCATCAAGCTGCCCGGCCGTCACCGTCCATGTGCCGTCGCCATTGTCGGTCCCGGCCGACAGCGTCGCGCCGGCCGGCAGGTTGCCGATGGTGATCGACGACAGGGTCTCGGAACCGTCGGCGTCGGTCAGCGCCGCGCCGATATCCAGGGCGATGGCCGAGTCCTCGGCGCCGCTCGCCGCGGCGACCTCGAGGGTGGGGGCGGAAGCCGTGCGGTCGGCCGCTTCGGCGACCGAGAAGGTGCCGTCGGAGAATTGCAGGTATTCGACGCCGCTCAGCACGTCGGTGCCGTCGGCCCCGGCGACCATCGCTTCGCCGGTGGCCGCGTCGACGGTCACCACGTAATCCGCCAGGGCGCCGGCGAACACCGCCTTGTCGCTGCCGCTGCCGCCGTCGATGACGTCGCTGCCGGCACCGCCGTCCAGGACGTCGTCGCCGTCCCCGCCGAACATCGTATCGTCGCCGCCGCCGCCTTCGATGATGTCGTTGCCGGCGTTGCCGTAGATGGTGTCGGCATCGTCGCCGCCCTTCAGCACGTCGCCTTCCTCGGACCCGAGGATGACGTCGCTGCCCGCGCCGCCGTCGATGGAATCGGCGCCCGTGCCGCCATCGATGAAGTCGTCGCCGCCGCCGCCCTCGATGGAGTCGTTGCCGGCGTTGCCGTAGATGGTGTCGGCATCGTCGCCGCCCGCCAGGACATCGCCCTGTTCGGAACCGTAGATGGTGTCGCCGCCGGTGCCGCCGTCGATGGTGTCGCTACCGGTCCCGCCGTCGATGGTATCGTCGCCCGCGCCGCCTTCGATCACGTCGTCGCCGGCGCCGCCTTCGATCACGTCGTCGCCGGCGCCGCCCGCGATCACGTCGTCGCCCGCGCCGCCCGCGATCACGTCGTCGCCCGCGCCGCCGTCGATGACCGCGCCCAGGGAATCCAGGGCCTGCTGCACGGTGAAGGTGCCATCGGCGAAGCGCAGGTTCTCGATGCCCACCAGGGTGTCGGTGCCGTCGCGGCCCAAGGTGTCGGTGACCGTCACCGTGCCGGCGGCCGCATCGACCACCAGGGTGTAGTCCTTCAGGTTGCCGGTGAAGGTGGCCGTGTCGGAACCGGCCGCCGCCGTCATGTCGAGGTGGATCAGGTCTTCGCTGCCGACGAAGCCGGCCAGCGCCAAGTTGTCGCCCACCAGCAGATCGTCGCCCGCGCCGCCCGTCAGGACGTCGTCGCCGCCCGACCCGATCAGGACGTTGGCCGCCGCGTTGCCGGAAATGACATCGTCGTGGGTGGACCCGAGGACGTTTTCCACACCCTCGATCCGATCGGTGTCGATGTAGCCTGCCGCGTCCGCGTCTGGACGGGCATTGGCATCGGTGGAAGCGCCTTCGATCTTGGACAGATCGACCACCACGCCCTGCGTGGAGCTTTGGAAGGTGACCGTGTCGATGCCCGTGCCACCGATGTAAGTGTCGAAGCCGGCGCCGTTGCCGCCGACGAGGATGTCGTCGCCCGCGCCACCGTCGACGACGTCGTCGCCCGCGCCGCCAACCAGGACGTCGGTCCCGGTGCTGCCGAACATCACGTCGTCGCCATCGGTGCCGACCACCCGGCCGCTACCGTGGATGGCCGTGACGACCGTCTCGGATTCAGTCGCCGTGATCGGGTCCGAATCCCGCGTGATGATCTGGCTTCCGGAGTCGTCCAGGCGCTCGATGGTCCGGCCGTCCTCCTCGGGCAGGATCTGCACGACCGGACGGAAAGTCTCGTGGGCCTTGGAGACGTCGGATTGGTACAGGGTCGGGGATTCGTGGGCCGCGCCGGCCGCGTTCGGACCGGCCGCGGTTTCCATGCGGGCCAGGTCGGCGCCGGAATCGTGGCGCACCTCGACCATGGTGTGCTCGGCGGCGAGAAGGTCTTCACCCAGAGAGCCGACGCGTTCGAAGATATCGCGGTAATCGTTGGCCGTCGGATTGGCGTCGACGGGCAACAGCGACAGGCTGTTGCCGAAGACGTCCAGCACGTCGCCCATGCCGATGCTGAAGATGGACGACGGCGCCGCCATGAAGCTGCCGATCCGGGCACCGTGATAGGCGCTGTTCAGAACCTGTACGCCGTGGTCGTTGGCGATCACCACCTCGCCAACCAGACCGTCGCGTTCCTCCATCAGGACCACGGACATCTCGCCCCCGGGCGAAAGGTCCACGCCCACCTGGGTGCCGCGGATGCCGATGGTGCCGACCGGGGTCTGGATGGCCATCGCGTCGGGGTCGGTCTTGGCGACCTGGCCGCTGACGAAGGTGAAGACGCCCTGCATGACCGACATGGCGACCGACCCGGACTGCGATGCCGGATCGTAGACCATTTCATCCAATACCATGCGGCCGTTCTGTGCCATCGAGAAGGTGGTCTTGTCGGCGAGCACGATGCCGATGCCGCCGCTGGCGCCGGTCTGCAGCTCGTCGCCCTGGAAGACCGGATCGCCTTCATGAAGCTGACCACGGGTACCGTCGGCATGGGTCACGAAGACCTGACCGGCCAGTTTCTCCACCACGCCGATGGGCTGTCCCGCCGTGCTGGCGGCCGTGCCGCCGGGAGCCGGAACCTGCGGCGTCCCTCCTGCGAGGGCTCCGAAAAGCGATGGACCTGCCACGATACACCTCCGACTCTATAAAAGGTTCTCCCACAACGCACCGATGGCCGCGCCTCGTTGGTCCACCGCCTGGAACGTCCGGACCGGAGTGATGGTGAGAATCACTCGCGCTCCGACCGCTCGCCCCATGGTGAACATTGGGCGTAGTCCATCCCAGTTTGATTCTAGGCCTCAACAAGGAAAGCCGTCAAGAACCGTCCAAAACAAGATCACGTGGGTAATCTTGTTTGCGCGGGTTGGGCGCGGCCTCCGTGTACTACGGCCGCGCCCGATCCCTAATGGGCGCCGTTGTTGGCGTTGCGGCGGGCCGCGATATCGTCGGCCAGTTTGCCGGTCAGTTCCTGCAGGTGGTCGAAGGCGGCCGTGAAGGTACCGACTCCCAGGGTCATGGACCGTAGTTCGACGATCAAATCGTGCATTTCCGAGGCCGGCATCAACGCCTGAACCTCGTCCCAGCCCTTCCAGCCCGGTCGCGCGTCGTAGCCGAGAATCTGGCCGCGCCGGCCGCTGACCAGCCGCTGCACCTTGGAAGTGAAGTCGGTGGGGACGGCAATGGCGACCTTGTTGACCGGCTCCAGCAGTACCGGCTGGCAGTTGGGCATGGCCTCGCGCATGCCCTGCTGGGCCGCTTTGCGGAACGCCATATCGGAACTGTCCACCGCATGGAACTGGCCATCGGTCAAGGTGACGGCCATGTCCACCACCGGAAAGCCGAGCGGACCTCGGGAGAGGAATTCCCGCACGCCATGTTCCACCGCCGGGATATAGTTGCGCGGCACCGCGCCGCCGGTGATCTTTTCGTCGAAGACGAATCCGGACCCGCGCGGCAGGGGCTTGACCTCCAGATGCACGTCCGCGAATTCGCCGTGGCCGCCCGACTGTTTCTTGTGGCGGGAATGCTGGGTGGCCGCCTTGCGGATGGTCTCCTTGTAGGCGACCTGGGGATGGACCCCCTTGAGGCCCAGCTTGTAGCGGTTGCGCAGCCGCTCGATGGCGATCTGGAGGTGCACCTCGCCCTGACCGTGCAGCACCAGTTCGCCCGTATCGGCATTGTGCTCGTGGCTGAGCGAGGGGTCTTCCTCGACCAGCTTCTGGAAAGCGCCGCTGATCTTCACCTCGTCCGCCTTGTTGTCGGCGTGCACCGCCATGGAATAGAGCGGCGTCAAGGCGGCTGGCCAGTCGGCATGTTCCGCCTTGCCCGAGGGTGACAGCAGAGTCCCGGTATGAATGTCCTCCATGCGCCCGAAAGCCACCACCTCGCCGGCGCCGGCCCTTGGCTGCTTGTCCTGGCGGGCGCCCATCATGCGGTAGATGCCGCTCACCCGGTTGCCATTCAGGTTGTCGCCTTCCTTGACCTCGCCGCCCCAGACGCGGACGAAGCTGAGCTTGCCGGTGCCGCTGCCGTGCTGGGTCTTGAAGACGGTGGCCTTGGGCTCGCCTTCCGGGTCGACGCCCAGGCGCCGGGCCGCCTGTTCGTGGCCGGCGGATTCGTGGCGCAGCGCCTTCAGCAGGCGGGTGATGCCGCGGTCCTTCTCGGCGGCGCCGAAGAAGACGGGGACCAGCAAGTCCTGCTGCAGGTCCTTGGTCAGGTTTCCGTAGATCTCGTCCGTCGACGGAACGGTGTCTTCGAGCAGTTCCTCCAGCAGGTGGTCGTCGAAGTTGGACAGTTCCTCCAGCATCTCGGCGCGGGCGGAGCCTTCCATGTCCTTCAGCATGTCGGGCAGCTTGATCATCTCGGAGGGCTTGCCCGGTTCCCAGCGGAAGGCGCGCTCACTGACCAAGTCGACCATGCCGACGATGCCGTCGCCGTCCTTGATCGGCAGTTCGCGCAGCACCAGATGGCGGTCGGAGACGGATTGGAGGGCCTCCACGGTCTCGCGGATGCCAGTGGAACCCACGTCCACCTTGTTGATGAAGATGATATGGGGGACGGCATGGTCGTCCAGGAACTTGAACAGCGGCGCCAGGGCCACGGCCTTGGTGGCGTCGGGTTCCACCACCACCACCGCCGTATCGGCCACCATGAGGGCGTTCTGGGCGTCCTGGGCCAGTTCGATGGACCCCGGACAATCGACGAAAGTCCAGCGGTCGCCCAGGTATTCGGTGGAAGCCAGGTTGGGCTCGGTGCTCATCAGCCGGGAGCGGGCCTCGGGCGAAGTATCGCCGACCGTGTTGCCTTCTTTGATGGAGCCCTTTCGATTGGTGGCCCCGCAAGCCTTGAGGACGCTCTCCAGCAGCGTCGTCTTGCCGCTCAGGTAAGGTCCGACGAAAACCGCGCAACGGGGCGCGGACGGCGCCTTGGTGCCCATGCTCGATACTCCCCCTATTCTTTGTTGCCGTCGCAGGATCCACAGAGTTATCCGGCCGCACGGCCGATGCAACAGGAAAAAGGCGGGGGCCGGCCGTGCGATTTTCCGGGGCGGGGTGGGGGTGACCTTTCCCCGAAAAAGCGGACACCGGTTTACGCGGCTTGAAGCTCGGCCTGGATCGGGGCGATGTACCCGAGGGCCGAATGGAGCCGCAGGCGATTGTGGTATCCTTCGATATAGGCGAACAGATCCCGTCTGGCCTCTTCGCGGGTCCGGTATCGTTGTCCGTGGGCCAGCTCGGTCTTGAGGCTGCCGAAGAAGCTCTCCATGGGGGCATTGTCCCAGCAGTTGGTCTTGCGGCTCATGGACGCGGTGATTCCCTTGCTTTTCAAGGTGTTCCTGTAGTCGAGCGAGGCGTATTGGCTGCCGCGATCCGAATTATGGACGAGGCCGGGCAAAGGCTTCTGGCGCTGGATCGCCATGGCCAGGGCGGCCTTCGGTGCGCAAGTGATCCCGCATGGCCCAGACGACCACCTTGCGGCTGAACAGGTCCAGGACGACGGCCAGGTACAGCCAGCCCTCGTCGGTCGGGATGTAGGTGATGTCGGCCAGCCAGACGCGGTTCGGCATTTCCGCCGAGAAATCCCGGTCCAGCAGGTTCGGGGCCACCGGCAGGCCATGGTTGCTGTCCGTGGCGCAGACCCGGAATGCCTTGGGCTTTGCGGCCCGGATGCCGTGGCGGCGCATCAGGCGGGCGACCCGGCCCCGGCTCACCGTCCAGCCTTCGTCTCCGAGGGCGGCATGCATGCGTGGAACCCCATAGCGCCGTCGATGCCGATCATGCCGCTTGCGAATATCGCCGAGCAGCCTTTGGTTCTCGGTCGTGGCGCGCTCGGGGGCCGGGACCGCCAGCCGTAGTAATAGCCGGAAGGCGACACTCCGAGAGCGGAACAAAGAGCCCGGACCGGATATTCGTCCCGGCAATCCTCGACGATGCGGGTCAATAGCCTGGATTCGTTGTCCTGCCTCGCCCCCGAGGGTGGTATAAACGGGGCGCATGGATATTTCCCCGCTTCCCGTCGCCGAAGTTCTATCCCGGCTCCGCCAGGTTCTGCGCGAGGGCCGGGCCGCCGTTCTGGAGGCACCGCCGGGAGCCGGCAAGACCACCCTGGTGCCCCTGGCCTTGCTGGACGAGCCCTGGCGCGGCGACGGCACCATCCTGGTGCTGGAGCCCCGACGGTTGGCAGCCAAGGCGGCGGCGCGGCGCATGGCCGCCTTGAAAGGCGAGACGCCCGGAGAAACCGTGGGCTTCCGGGTGCGGCTCGAATCGGCGGTTGGCCCCCGCACTCGAATCGAGGTGGTGACCGAGGGCATCCTGACCCGGCGCCTGCTGGACGACCCGTCCCTGGAAGGGGTGGCGGCGGTGATCTTCGACGAATTCCACGAACGCAGCATCCAGGCCGACCTGGGCCTCGCGCTTTGCCTGGAGGTTCAGGCAGCCCTGCGCGACGACCTGCGGCTGGTGGTCATGTCGGCGACCCTGGACGGGGCGGCGGTGGCCCGCCTGATGGGCGGCGTAGCGGAAATCCGCTGCGAAGGCCGGATGCACCCCGTCGCGGTCCATCATCTTGACCGGCCGGCCACCCGCAACCTGGAAGGAGCGATGGCGACGGCCGTCCGTCAGGCGTTGCGGGACGAGATGGGCAGCCTGCTGGCCTTCCTGCCCGGCGAGCGGGAAATCCGCCGCGTCCAAGCCTTGCTGGAAGAAGGCGACTTGCCGGAGGGCGTCCGCATCGCTCCCCTATACGGGGCGCTGAGCCCGGCGGAACAGGACGCAGCCATCCGGCCGGCGGCCGACGGTGTCCGCAAGGTGGTGCTGGCTACCGACATCGCCGAGACCAGCCTGACCATCGAGGGCGTGCGGGTGGTGATCGACGGAGGACTCAGGCGGGCCCCGCGCTTCGATCCCCGTAGCGGCCTTTCCCGCCTGGAGACGGTGCGCATCTCCAAGGCATCGGCCGAGCAGCGGCGCGGGCGCGCCGGGCGGCTGGAGCCCGGCATCTGCTTTCGTCTCTGGCCGGCGGCGGAACAGGCGGCCCTGGCGCCCTTCGACCGGCCGGAGATCCTGGACGCCGACCTGGCCCCGTTGGCTCTCGATCTAGCGCGCTGGGGGGCTGCCAACCCAGGAGGGCTCGCCTGGCTCGACCCGCCCCCTGCCGCCGCCTTCGCCCAGGCGAGGGACTTGCTCGCCGACCTGGAAGCGCTGGACGGCGACGGACGCCTGACGTCCCAGGGCGAGTCCATGGCGGGGATGGCGGTCCATCCGCGCCTGGCCCATATGGTGCTGGCCGGCAAGGAAAAGGGGATGGGCGGCCTGGCATGCGATCTGGCGGCCCTGCTGGAGGAAAGAGATATCCTGGCAGGCGGCCGCGACGCCGATCTTCGCCATCGCCTGGAGGTGTTGCACGGCGAAGGACGGGCCGAGGTGCATCGGGGCGCGTTGCAGCGGGCCCGCGCCGCCTCCGAGGTCTGGCGCGGCCGGCTGCGCATCGATGGCCGTTCCACGGGATGCGCGGATGCAGCCGGCGGGCTGCTCGCCCTGGCCTTTCCCGACCGCCTGGCCCAGCGGCGGCCGGGTGGCATCGGAAGGTTCCTGATGCGCAACGGGCGCGGCGCCCGCCTGTCCGAGACCGATCCGCTGGCTGCCGCCGACTGGCTGGCGGTGGCCGATGTCGACGCGGCCGGGCCGGAAGGGCGGATTTTCCTCGCCGCCCCGCTGGCCCTGACCGAAGTCGAGGACCTGTTCGGCCCCGACATCGGCGAAGAAGCCGTGGTCGAATGGGACGTCCGCGAGGAAGCCGTCCTGTCCCGCCGCCGCCGTCGGCTCGGAGCGCTGGTGCTGGACGAGGGACCCTGGGACCGGGCGCCGAAGGACCGGATCGCCGCAGCCATGGCGGAAGGGGTGGGGCAGCTGGGGATCGATGTCCTGCCATGGACGCCGGAACTGCGCCAATGGCAGGCGCGGGTGGCGCTGATGCGCCGGCTGGACCATGGCGGCAAGGGTTGGCCCGACATTTCCGATGTCGCGCTGGCGACGGGTGTGGGGGTTTGGCTGCCGCCTTTCCTGGAGGGCATAGCCCGACGTAGCCAACTCGGCCGTCTGGACCTGCGCGCCGCCCTGGAATCATTGTTGCCCTGGGACTTGCGGAGCCTGCTGGACGACGCGGCGCCTTCCCACCTGACGGTACCCACCGGATCGCGCATTCTCCTCGACTACACGGCGGACGGCGGGCCAGTGCTGGCGGTACGATTGCAGGAAATGCTGGGCCAGGCGGATACGCCAAGGGTGGCCGGGGGAGCGGTGCCGGTGCTGCTTCACCTCCTGTCGCCCGCCGGGCGGCCGCTGCAGGCAACCCGCGATCTGGCCGGGTTCTGGAAGGGCTCCTACGCGGCCGTGAAGGCCGAGATGAAGGGCCGCTACCCCAAACACCCTTGGCCCGACGACCCTCTGGCCGCCGCGCCCACCCGCCTGACCAAGAGGCGCATGGCGCATAATGCCACCCGCCCAAGACATTGACTCGCGACCGGGGATTTCCGAACAAGATCACGGCGGTCCGGCCAAAAGCGAACAATTCCCATCGGTTGGCTATTTGCGGGACATCGGATCGGGGATCGCTCCGGGCAAGCGGCGTGGAGCGGAATTGGAGCAAGGGGGATTTTCAGGCGTGGTTCCGGACATGGAACGGCCCGCTAAGTGGTTGACTTAGCGGGCCATTTATTGGTTGCGGGGGCGCGCAACCGACGACACCGCAGTTGCGGACCCATCCGGATTTGACGAGCCTAGAGTTCCCGCAAGGCACTGCGGAAACCAGACAGGAAAGAGGCAAGAAGGTATTCGCAGAGTCTGCGGTCGCCAATGAGCACGTCGGCGCTTTCCCTCCATAATATACGGCCCAAGGCTGGAAAAAGGAGGCCTCCCCCCCGAGGGCGCACCCGCGAGGGGCGCGCCGGCAGAACCGGCGAGCGGTTACGTCTCAGGGAACAACTTTGGGAAAAGGATGTCGAGCATCTCGACGGGGAAGCGCAGCGACACCTTTCCCTTCGGCGTGTCCGACGCCAGCAGGCCGAAGGCCATCACGTCGTTGAATACTCGCCGTGCCGTCCGCTCCGGCAGGCCGGTGATGCGCGGCACGTCCCCTCGTTCAAATTCCCCACGGATCAGCGCTTCTTCGAGAAGCCGGGCGGCCTCGGGCTTCAGGGTCTCGCTGCGCTCGACAAAGATGCGTAGGCGACGGGATAGCGTATCAAGTTCAAACAGGCCATCCATGAACGTGATCTGGTCGAGGCATACGCGCAGAAACCAAAGCATGAAGTCGATCAACGCGCGCTGCGACAGATTGCCCCGGCCATCGATGTCCCCCTGGCGGGGCATGTCGGCATGATCCATCATCCGCTTGTAGTCGCCTCGGCTGTCGATGCCGCGCGCGAGTCCGCGCGAAACCGACCACAGGCCGTGGGCGCCGATGCCAGCCACATGCGCCATGGCATGACTCATCAGGCGTGCGACCCGGCCGTTGCCGTCGGGAAACGGATGGATGAAGTTGAGCCGGTGGTGGGCTGCCGGGATGGCGGTGATGCGGGCGGCCTTGCCAAGGCGCTCGAAGCGGTAGCGCTGGGCAAAGTGGTCCATGAACGCCGCGACCCGTCCGCTTGACGGCGGTAGGTGCCGCCCAACCGCCACGTCGTGTTCTGGGGTAGACCGCCATTCCCCCGGCGTCATAGTGAATTCCCGGCCGGCTCCCCGGATCACGAGCATTTCCGGCGGCGCATCGCGATAGAATTCCCGATGAAGCCAGCGGATGAACTCCGTAGACACGGGGTCCGGCAAACTCCCGGCGGCGGCCATGCGGTCGATCTCGGCCTGTACACGGACATGAGCCGCCGCCTCCATCTGAAGGTTGCGTCGTTCCCGGTCACTGTCGAACTGGCCCGAGAGCGCGCGTTCAATGTCCCGTGGCCGCGTGTGGTGCCCTTCGATGAAGTTGCTGTAGTAGCTGTTCATGATCCGCACCAGTCCGGCGAGGTTGGCCGCCGTGCGGGGATGAAGGGTATGCCCCAGCCTGACCGATGCGGCGGCAAGCTCGGCGATTACGTCGGAGAGTGCTTCCGGCACCTCTTCCAGGCGCGCGGGCTCGATGCGCTCCACGCTTTCAACAATCTCCAAATTGGCCGATGCTTTGCGAATCATAATACGGTGATGCTAAACGGGAAATTCGACGTTAGCTAGGCCGGTTGGCCGATATTTTGGCCGATCTGTAATGCTCGCGGCAGGCCGCCACGGAGCTTCCCCCCCCCCATAACCACACCTATAAACACCCATACCCCTTTGATTGCTATATCCGGTTCGGTCGTCGTCGTCACGAAATAGCGCGAGCATCTGGGAAATCCGGGATAATCCAAAATCTGGTGGTTGAGCCTTTTTGCGCCTGGACTGTCTGAACTGGTTTTCATCCAGGGGCTGTGGCCTAGCAGCGTTTGATGTCGCGGGTGGTGAAGCCGGCCCAGCCCCACCCCTCAGCCCGATGGCGAGGTGTCGGGTTCTTCCCGACTCATTTTTCTGAGAGGCGGCCTTGCCGCCCGGACGGTGGCGACTTCGGCGGGGGCTGGCGCCGGGACGATTTCGGTTTCCGGGTCGGACTTGACGGGGAAGAGGCTGTCCCGGCCCTGGTAGCGGCGGGCGTAGTGGCGACCCGCGGTTTCGGCGGAAGCGTGGCCCAGGAGGGCCGCCACCGCAGACCGGCCGAACACCTGCTTGAGGTTGGCGGCGCATTGATGGCGGGTCGAGTAGAGCGCGATGTGCCGGGCACGATCGGGCCAGAGTTTCCTCGTCGCGCGATAGAGGGCCTTCCGCAGGGTCTCCTTCCAGGTCTCGAACCCTCCCGCCGCCTCGGCCTCGGCCGCTTGCTCGGCGACCGATTGAATCCGGTGCCGGAGCCAGGGATCGAAATGGCCGAGGTGCAGGGTCCGGGCGAAACCGTTACCCCGCCCTTGGGAGTGTTTGGCGTTCCTGACGATCAAGGCCGGCTGGCCGGTGTCTCGGTGACACGGCACCCAGCTCGCATGGCGCCATTCGCCGGGGCGCAGTCCGGTGGCGATGCCGGCGACCAGGAAGTGGACGAGGTTCTTGCCGGACTCCGTTGGGTGCGTCGCGCGAAGGTGGTCCACGAGACTCTCGAGGTCCTCGGGCGGCAAGCTCTTTTGTTTGATCGTCGATGTCCGGGTTGAGCGCTTCCGGACGCCCGTCTGCGGCTCGGCCTTGAGGCGGGCCAGGGCCGCTTGGGAAGCCTGGTCATCTTCCTTTGCCAAGTCATGGCAGGCCGCCGCCTTGTAGAGGCGCCAAGTGGCGGCCGTCCAGTCGGGCTTCCTCGCGATCATCCAGCTGACCATCTCTTGCGGGGTCAATTGACGAGAGCCGTTTCCCCCATGGTGGCGAGCGGCTTGTTCGCGGAGCCGCTGGGCGATCCGGTCGTATTGCTCGAGGGTCTCCGGCGCCGGATCAGATGCGTGAACCTTCATGCCCGTGGTCATGGGCCGCTCCCTTCGACCGTCTCAGGGCTCTCCCCGTTACTGGGACGGGCCGATGCGTGAACCGAGCCATCCCCCGACGTGTTTTCCGTGATGGCCGCCGCCTTGGTCATGGCCTCGACGAGATGCCAGACCGAACCGGTCCTGCGGGTGACCTGAGGCTTCGCGGGCGCGTCGGGCTCAGGAGGAGACCCGCCCGTCAATGTTCCTGGGGAGGCCTTCCAGGATGCGGATCGCCTTGCTGCCGAGGGGGATGACGCGGTCGTCGCCGTTCTTGGTATCGCGAAGGACCGCCGTCCGGCGGCCGAGACTGACATCCTCCCAGGTCAGGTTGGCGAGTTCGCCGCGCCGCGCCCCGGTTTCGACGGCGAGCGCGATCAAGGCACCGATCCAGATGTTCTCGTCCCTTTGGGCGGCGGCCAGCAGCCGTTCGGCCTCCCCCATTTCGAGCCGGCGGTCGCGGGCCCTGCCCGGCGAGGGCAAGGAAATCCTCGCCACGGGATTGGTCAGGCCCTCGATGCCGAATTCCTTCACGGCCATCTCGAAGACGTGGCGGAGCAGGAGCAGTTCGTTGCGGCAGGTCTTCGGGCCGACCTGCTTCAGGCCCAACTTGAACAGTGCCCGAGAAAAAGCTGTTCTGTAACAGACTGTTACGGAGTGGCACGGGTTTGTTAGCACTACATTCCGGGGTGGCGGGGTTTCAGGTGGGGGTTTCGTGGTG
>JAMOBD010000047.1 GCA_039908345.1 Magnetospirillum sp. WYHS-4 | reverse complement strand
GGGCCGCGCCGGCGCCGCCGGGCGGGGGGCTTCGCGCCGGACCGGTGCGGGGTCGTGGCCGGGCCGTTGCTTCCGGTAGTCGGAATCGCCGCCGGCATATGCTCCCAGGTCGCCATTCCCTTCGAGGGCGATGACGCTGGTGACCAGGCGGTCGAGGAAATCGCGGTCGTGACTGACCACCAGCAGGGTGCCCTCGTACTCGGCCAGCACCTCCTCCAGGAGGTCGAGGGTGTCCATGTCGAGGTCGTTGGTCGGCTCGTCCAGGATCAGCAGGTTGGATGGCTTGGCCAGCAGCTTGGCCAGCAGCAGGCGGTTGCGCTCGCCGCCCGACAGGGCCTTGACCGGGGTGCGCGCCTGGGCTTCGGAAAACAGGAAGTCCTTCATGTAGCCGATCACGTGTCGGGGGGTGCCGCGCACCCAGATGCTATCGCCGCGTCCGTCGGTCAGGGTGTCCCAGACGCTGCGTTCGGGGTCGAGGCGGTCGCGGCGCTGGTCGAAATAGGCGGGCTCCAGATTGGTGCCCAGGCGTACGGTGCCGGAATCGGGGGCCAAGTCTCCGGTCAGCAGGCGCAGCAGCGTGGTCTTGCCGGCCCCGTTGGGCCCGATCAGGCCGATGCGGTCGCCGCGCATCACCCGGGTGGAAAAGCGGTCCACCACCACCTTGTCCCCGAAGCGCTTGCCGATGGCGTCGGCTTCGATCACCAGGCGGCCGGACAACTCGCCGGCATCGGCCGCCAGCTTGGCGGTGCGGCCGGACTCGGTCCGGGCCCGGAGCGTCAGCGCGCGCTCCTTGCGAAGGCCCTGCAAGGCGCGCAGCCGGCCCATGTTGCGCTTGCGCCTCGCGGTGACGCCGCGGGCCAGCCAGTGCATCTCCTGGCGCAGTTTGGTGTTCATGCGCACCAACTCCGCTTCCTCGGCGAGGTAGGTTTCCTCCTGCCAGGCGGGGAAGGCGGCGAAGCCCTGTTCCGAACGTCGGACCAAGCCGCGCTCCAGCCACAGGGTCTGGCGCGACACCGTTTCCAGGAAGCGGCGGTCATGGCTGATGGTCACCAGGGCGCCGGGAAAGGCGTCCAACGTCTGTTCCAGCCACAGGATGGTCGGCAGGTCCAGGTGGTTGGTGGGTTCGTCCAGCAACAGGACATCGGGTTCGCTCACCAGTGCCCGGGCCAGCGCCGCCCGCCGGCCCTCGCCGCCCGACAGAAGCGCGGGATCGCGGGCGCCGTCCAGCTTGAGGGCCTCCAGGACCGCATCGATCCGGTAATGCTGGTCGCGCTCGGCCTCGGGCAGGCCGGCCGCGACGTAGGCGGCAACGCTAGACCCGAGCAGAGCCGGGTCCTGGGGCAGGGTGGCGATGCGGGTGCCGGGCTGGACGAAGCGTTCCCCTGAATCGGGCAGGATCTCGCCGGCCAGGACCTTGAGCAGGGTCGATTTGCCTGAGCCGTTGCGGCCGACCAGACAGGTCTTGTCGCCGCGACCTACCCAGGTCGTGACGCCCTCGAACAGAGGAGAGCCGCCGAAGGTGAGGCGGACGTCGCGGAGTGCCAGCAGCGGAGATGGTGCCATGGCTTCCCCCTACACCGGGGGGCGCGGCGGTTCAAGCGGACTCGTCGCTGTCGGCGGCGCAACCCTCCCAAATGAGGGGCGCGGGATGGGGTGTAACCGCGTATCAACCGGTTCCAGGATGGCCGGTCGCGCCCCGTCTTCCGGCGGCGCGAGAAAGTAGCGCCCGCAACCGGGGGCCCAACAAGCCTCCCATTTGGGAGGGGCGGCGAATCCCCGGCGATGGCTTTATCGCCACCATCAACCACTTTCTCAGTCGGAGGCTGAAACTGATGAAAAAGACCATCGTCATTGCCCTGACGGTCCTGGCCGTCTCCCTGGGCGCCAAGGCTGCCCAGGCCGAGACCTTCTTCCTTGGGACCGGCATGCCGTCCGCCATGTGCGTCGACGTGCGCGGGGGCGGTAACGACCTGATTCTCTGGAACTGCCACGGCGGCTCCAACCAGCAGGTCGCCTTCAACGGGTACGGGCCGCTGATGATGAACGGCCGTTGCATCGAGGCCCAGGGCGAGGGCAAGCCCCTGGTGGCGCAGTCCTGCGACGGCAACAAGAAGAGCCAGAAGTGGGCCATGAAGGGCAGCCAGATCAACAACGAGGAAGGCTGGTGCATGGACGTCAAGGGCCAGGCCGAGCGTGTCGTTCGGCTCCAACTGCAACGCATCAATCAGCTTCCGGCCAAAGCCGCAGAGATCCATGAAGGGTATGGAGGCATCCGGTTGCGCCGCGCAGGAGGTAGATTCGGTTGTAGGGCCTGTTGCCGATGTGCTTTGGGTCGTAGCGTCCGGGTTGGTCTTCGTATTCACGTTCGATCTCCACCTCGATAATCAGGTCGCAGCCGAAAGCGGAAAGTACGTCTTTCAAAAATGGGACCTTGAGCAATACGCGATGTCCACTGTTGGAGTGATCGCCGCGACGTTCGTCGACACGGGCACCCCAAATTTCCGAGCGCATGACGGGCTTGGTGCCCTGATACCAATTCCGGCAATCCTTGTCGGGCCGCAACTCGAAGAATTTCAGGATGTCGTGTGTCGGCTTCGGGGGTGGCCAGGAAACCTCACCGGCGAATACGTCCAGCCCGTCCAGTTCCCGGTCCCGTTCCGTGGAGGTGAGCAGGTTTCTCAGCTTGAAAATGGCTGGAACCTCGCCCTCTTCTTCGTCTTCATCGATGTTCTTCAGGTTGAAGGCATAGGGATTCTCAGCTGTCTGCATGGCCCTGAGAAGAGCCATACTTGTTGCCGGTGGTGCCATTGCCGAACTGACGCGGACGTGCTGCTTGTTTTCGTAGCGGCTTTGGAACCACCAGGCATCCACAACCAGTTCATTCGGCGGTGTTTCGTTCAGTCCCAGGACAGCATCAAGATCGGCGGCCCCGATGGAATATGCCCAAACTTCTCGCTTTTCGGGGTCATAGCCTACCTCTCCCATTTCCGGGTAGAGGTTGAGCGGCACCGGATCCCGCCGGTCGGAAAGCCAACGACCATCGCCCCGTGTCAGATCCACGCGGCGGAGCCAATCCTTCCAGCCATTCTCCTCGTATTGGAGTGCGGGTGGGAATTGCTGGACCAGTTCCCCCGCCGCGCAGAGCAGGGCATGCCAACAGACATAGAAGCGATAGGAATCGAAGGCCGACAATTGCTCCCGCCCAATGCCGTGGCGCCGCGCCTTACCATCTCGTGGCTCAAAATAGTGGTTGGGAAGTGAAATGCCCCACCGTTCGCAAACCCATTTCTCGACCCTCTCCGACACGTCATCGGGATGTATGCCGAAGGCGTTCCCCAGCGGGGCGACCCAATTATTGTCGAATTCATAGGGCATCAGACACCGCCCCTGACCTCGTCGGAGATCATATCCGGTGTAGTGCCTTTGATCCGACGCCACCGGCTCCATGGCGCTGGAGTTGACGGAACGCAGCCGCTCGATGACGCCATCGTCCAGTCCGGCCTCTCCCTGAACCGTAAAGGCCAGAACCGCCTGGGCGGCAAAGTGGCGGATCAGGACATGGGGCTCATCGGCGTTCAAAGCCCAGTGAATGAGCGTTTCCCGATGGGGCATGACGACTCGAGGAGCTTCCTCCGCCAACCGCGCCAGGGCGATCAGCAACCACAATCGGGCATGAAGAGCATAGAAGGGCAGCCCGGTGCCGACGAAGGCGGGGAGTTCCATCCGGGGCAAGAGATTCACCAAGGCATCCAGCAGTGAAGACTGACCGAGACGCCCTAATCGGACTACCGCATGGGCGGCCCGCCATCGGGTCTCCGCTTCCGGCGAGGCCAACATTGCATACAGAAACCCGGCAACGGTTTCCTCATCCGAAGTAGACGGGGTAAGGCCCTCTTGCCAGGGGCCATCGCCATCCTGATCGACGAGGACACCTTCCAGCCGGTCGAGGGCATAGGTCAGAACCTCCAGGGTCTCATCCTCTGAAAGGGATTCTTTGGCGAGAAGATTCACGAATCGAAACAAATTGCCCGCAGGAATGTCGCGCACTCGTTGGGTGATGGAGTGCGTCACGAGCCGAATCAGTTCGGGGCGACTTTCCCCACCCACGGCGACACATCGCCCGAGGTCATCCTGATCCCCCCATGTATACGGGAGAAAATCTTCGCCTTTTTTATCCACGACGATTTTGACCGCCTTTTGAAGCGCGGCCTGCACACTCGGGATATACCCCCAATCCTTCCGACACCCTTCCAGCGCAATAATGGCCCATCGGCCATATTCCAGGTCACTGCCAGCCACGGCTGCAACATGGGCGGTACGCTTGTCCTTGGGAACCCGCCCCCTCATGGCCGTGAAGACATCATCAAGTCCGATACCGCCCCGGCCATCCTTCCAACGGGAAATCGCCTGGTTGATGCCAGCGACATCTCCGACATCCAAGCCGCCCAGCAGCCTGTCGAAATCCGGCGGCTCCTTCTCTGCGGCCGAAAATGATGCCGCTTTTTCATACTCCCGATCCGAGCCCGGCTCTTCGGTGGCCGGCTGCTCAAGGCGTGCATGCAGCAAGCCGTAGCGGCGCGCTTCGGCCTGAAGCTCGCTGGAGGAAATTCCCTCGGCTGTCCGGTCAAGCTCAAGGTCGGACACCAGGATATCGAGAGCAATCTGGCGCCGCTCTGAGTCCGGCAATCCGGCAAACAATTTCTGGGCAAGGTTCTTGCCGCCCCAATATCCACCAAAGGCATGCAGCGCAATAAGGGCTTCCGGGGACAGGCGGCCAAGCTGCATCGCCATCGGGGCAAGGCTCGATATCGTCCAGCGAACAGCCTCGACGCCCCGATCATCCCAACGGGCAATTGCGGCGAAGGCGGAAGACAAATCCAGTCGGGCAACGGATGTGGTGACGCTTTCCCAGGGGAACTTGTGATCGTTATAGGCGTGCAAAAGTTCGGCCGCTCGGGCCAGACGATAGGCCTCTCGTGCCGACGACCTTCCGGTACCAGCGCGTTTCGCCAGGGTGAGCAACGTATCCAGGCGCGGGTGTATGTCGTCGCCCAACCGCCCCACATGGTCGAGGGCTTCTTGCAGGTAATGGCCGGCCTCGGTCGGCCCCAGGGGCAGGATTGCCCTGGCGATGGCCATCAAATCATCTGCGGTCCGACCGGCGTCCTGGCGTTCGCTTAACGTTGCCTGATGGGCGCGGCCCGCGCACAAAAGGGCGACTTCGGCCAGAGCCGGACGCGAAGAGGCCAGTCCCGCCAAAAACGTCCATGTCGCGTTCGGAAAGGCCAATTTCTCGGCCTTTGCCCACTCCTCCAACTCGGCTGCACAGCCATCGGTTCCATCCGCCCAAAGCACGGCCTCCAGGCGCAGAAGGGCAATGTCTCGATTGGTGGAATAGCGAGCGGGGCCGGCGCCATCATATTGTTCTTGGAACACTGCGGGCGGGACGTCCGCAGCCGAGATTTCGCCCGAGATCGCCCGCCCACGGACCATATGCCACTGGATTAGGGCACCATAATAATCCGAGAACTCGCGCTCATCCCGCCCATGCCCACGGGCTCTTTCCGAGGTATCGCGCAGGTTGTTAGGCGTAACATCCTTTATGGTAAGGTCGCGTCCTTCCAGGATGGCCGACATGGAGGCCATCCGTAGAAGGGCGTTTCGCTTATCTCCCGGATCATAATGAGTATAGGCGCGTTCGTGCGGCACGGGATAGCGGGCCAGCAGCTCTTGAATTCTGTCGTTCGGGCATTTGGCTCGCACCGCCGCCTCGGCGACAGAGGCGATTGCACGAAAAATGGGGGTGTCTTCGAGCTGGTCCGGCAGTTCGATGGGAGTGGGCTCGACGAGGAGTTCGTCCAGCAGGCGCTGTGTTGATTCAGCCTGCGGGGTGATGCACCGCTCAACCAACTCCCCATTGACCGCCAAGCGAATCTGAAGTGGGGCTCCTTCATCGGCGAGGATTTCCATGAGGGTATGTTGGTCGCTGTTGTCCAACATTCGCCTTGCCACGACACACCCTGCCAGAAACGGCATGTTCCCGGACCAGCGGTCAAGGAACCGCACCATTTCGCCGGGCCCCTCCAGGCGAGTAATGACCTCCGCATAGAGGGCGACCTCCGCAGGTTTAAGCCCTTCACGAGAATGATCGTCCGGGTGCGCCCGCCGCTCTGCCGCCCAATTTGTCAGCCATTGCATGGCGAGGCGAAAATATTGTCTGGCTTCGGGCAGGCCCAAGGGATTGGCCGAGAGCATGGCGGCGCAGGCGATGAAGGCTTTTCCACTGTCTCGCCAAGGGCGACGTCGGAAAACATGCTCCGCCACGACCACGGGAGCGGCCAAATGGCCGACAAGATCCGCATGAGCATTGAGAAAGGCGACCTGCCGGGCATCGGCGGCGACCTCCTCGGCGGCCCGAAGCAGCAGTTTGGCGGTGTCCGCGGTTCGTCCGCGCGACGCGGCGACCCTGAGCCCGTAGCTCACACGCTGTAAAACGATTGCCCGGCGCTCAACCGGGTCAGCGGCCTCGGGCGGTGCGTCGCCAAGGGCAATCGCCATCAATCGGTCATGACGACCGGCCTGATATAGGACGATGGGCAGAATGGCCGCGACGTAGGCGTCGGTGTCGGCGGAGGGCTCCAGCCGGTCGGCCATATTCTCCCAATGCGCCGTATCATTGGCAAATTTGTCCTTGAACCAGGTTTCCGTCGGTTCGTCCTGGAATTGGACCGCATCGTTACGGATCAGAATGGGACGGCCATTGGCGAAATCGGCGACAAAGCTGCGGATCGCCGCTTCCGTAAGGCCCGACGCCCGCGCCAGCATGGCAAGCGGAACGGGCGGCGGCAGCATGGCGAGGGCGGCTCCCAGGCGGTCGAGTTCATCGCCCACAGCATGTTCGCGCAGAACCTTGCTGAATGCGGTGTCCAGTTGTCCTTTGACCAGGGTCTCGGCGGTTTCCACAATCGGCCCGAGGCTTCCAATCAAGGCGACAAGATCGCCGGCGACACGCAGGGCGTTGGCTTGGACGCGCGGGTTGTTGTCGGTGAAGTGGTGGAAACGTGTGACCTGCTCGTCTGACGCCTCGGAAAACTTTGTCCGAAGCATCTCCCCGCTCTCTGTGACGGTGAACGGCTGGAGGTGAATGGAGATAACCTCCGCCCTTGGACGCAGGTATTTCTCGACCCGATGAGGGCGGGAAAGGGTCACGATACGGCAACCCAGCGGTGGCGCCTCCTGCAACAAGGCCTCGGCGAAACTGCTCTCACTCGCACCTTCGGCCGCCATTCCCAAATTGTCGGCGGCATCAATGATCAGCAAGAGCACAGCATCGGGCGATTGGGCTTGCAATGCCTCGGCGGCTTGCCCAAGCCTGTGCCACAGCTCCCGTAGATAGGTTTGTTCCGACAGCCCATTTTGCGGCAACAGCAGGTCGCACAGCCCCTTGGCCGCCAGTTGATTGACGATCTGGGGCACACCACGGGCAGCACTGTGTCGGTAGCTTCGAGGATTGCGGTAGTCTCCGGCGGCAAAACCATCAAACAGGACGGTTTCGGAACCGGGCGGCATGTGGCCGCCCAGGCGCTGGGCTAGTATGGTCTTGCCGATGCCCCCTGCGGCCTGAATGACGATCGGCCAACCCGCCTGGATGATCGTGGACGCGATATCCATCTCCTGGACGCGCTGAAATGCGGACTCGGCGGGTTCGAGTTTGGCCGGGGCCGGGAACAGATCGTCGGATGTCACGCCGAAGGCGACCAGGACCTTTTCCCGGGCGATAACCTTGTCCCGAGCCTTGTCTGAGGTGGTGTGGACCTGGACCAGGGTTTTCATCCGCATGGTCGCGTCACTGTCGAGCGATACCCGCCGGGCGTCTAATGCCAACAAACTCGTGAGGTTTTGGCGATCAGGCTGCTCCGCCAGGAATTGAACTAAGCCTGCAAAGTCCCTGAACTCGGCGACAGACAAGCCCGTTTCCGTGATCAGTGCCTCCCGAGCCTTCTCTACGGCTCCGCCAAGCGTTGCGGGCGGCGTTCCAAGCCTCAATGCCTCGAAGGCGGCAAGTACGTTGGGGGAGATCGGGCGGTTGGTAACAAACTGGAAGCGGATTTTCCCCAGAACCTCCGGCCTGCCAAGTTCGAGCGTCTTTTCACGAAAGCTCGCGGCAAACCCCTTCAGCGTGTCGGCCAGACCGGAAACCGGCCAGGGCGTGTCGCCCTCCCGAGTGGAGTACTTTAGCTGGCAGTAGACAACTTGTCGGGCCTGACGGATATCCTGCGAGCCATAATACTCGGCGGTATCGACGACCAGCAATCCGGCGGCAAGTTCCTTGCCGTCGATTTCGCGCTCGGACACACCCTCGACCGATACCGCGATCAGATCCGAGGTCGGATCAAGCAACCTCAACGCTCGGCGGGCTGTCCACAGGATATGGAAGTCGTCACCGTCATTGCGATACCGGACGAGATTGCTCTTGTCTGCCATGGAAATGGTATATCAGGCACCTGGCCAGATGTCGCGCCTCTGAACTTTTGCGGGACGTTGTTGTTGCGCTTATCGTTTCATAGGCAGTCCATCAACTTCACGCAATCAACCTGAATTGTCCGCCAGAGACCATCCACTCCCACCCGCTCGCGCAAACTACACGACAGAATATTTTGTTTGCATCGCTGAAAAACCAATGACTTGCAGACCTGTTGATACGGAATGGCGTGTCAACAGGTCTGGAGAATAAACCGCTATAGAGAGAGAATTCGGACCATTTCTGGCAGGCCCGTTTCAGCACTCACCCCACGCCAAACCGCGCGGAACCTTGGGATATCCAAGGCCTGGTCTTAGCGGTAGAGCCAGTTTGTCTGGTAAGATTGGCGTCCCCAGCGGGATTCGAACCCGCGTCGCCGCCGTGAAAGGGCGGTGTCCTAGGCCTCTAGACGATGGGGACGTCGTGGCTGCCTTGTGGCGCCTCTCCTAGCCGACCTTGGGCCCAAGATCAAGCACAGGCCGGGCTTGTCGTCTACAATCCGCCCGCCTTTTCAAGCGGGCTTTCGTCGCAACCCATTTCAAGCTGTCTAGTCCGGAGGAATCCATGCTGCAGGGAAAGATACTGGTCGCCCAGGGCGGCGGCCCCACCGCGGTCATCAACCAGTCCGTGGTCGGCGTCGTCAAGGAAGCCCGCAAGATCGCCGGCGTCACCCACGTCTACGGCGCGCTGCACGGCGTGCGCGGCATCGTCAACGAGGACTTCCTGGACCTGTTCCAGGAGACCGACGCCAACCTGGAGGCCGTCGCCGCCACTCCCTGCGCCGCCCTGGGCTCCACCCGCGACAAGCCCGACCTCAAGTACTGCCAGGACATCTTCAAGGTCCTGCAGGCCCATCAGATCGGCACCTTCTTCTACATCGGCGGCAACGATTCCTCCGATACCCTGCGCATCCTGTCCGAGGAAGCCGCCAAGGCCAACTACGACCTGCGCTGCATCCACATCCCCAAGACCATCGACAACGACCTGACGGTCAACGACCATACTCCCGGATTCGGCTCCGCCGCCCGCTTCGTGGCGTCCGCCTTCGCCGGCGCCGACCAGGACAACGCGGCCCTGCCGGGCGTCTACGTCGGCGTGGTGATGGGCCGGCACGCCGGCTTCCTGACCGCCGCCGCCGCCGCCGCCCGCACCTACGACTCCAGCGGCCCGCATCTGATCTACGTGCCCGAGCGCACCTTCGACATGGACAAGTTCACCGCCGACGTGAAGCGGGTCTACGACAAGCTGGGCCGCTGCGTCATCGCCGCGTCCGAAGGCATCCACGACGCCGAGGGCACGCCCATCGTCACCAAGCTGGCCAAGGAAGTGGAAAAGGACGCCCACGGCAACGTGCAGCTGTCCGGCACCGGGGCGCTGGCCGACCTGCTCTGCGACCAGGTCAAGGAAAAGTGCAAGATCAAGCGCGTGCGCGGCGATACCTTCGGCTACCTGCAGCGGTCCTTCCTGGGCTGCGTCTCCGACACCGACGCCCGCGAGGCGCGCGAGGTCGGCGAAAAGGCCGTCAAGTACGCCAGGCAGGGCCACAAGGTGGGCACCGTCACCATCCACCGGGTCGGCAAGTACGCCATCGAGTACAAGCTCACCGCGCTGGCGGAAGTGGCCGGCAAGACCAAGGTGATGGCGGACGACTTCATCAACGCCGACGCCAACGACGTGACTGGCCAGTTCATGCGCTACGTCAAGCCGCTGATCGGCTCCGGCTTCGGCGAAGTGTCGCGCTTCGACCGCGCCAACACCGTCGGCAAGATCCTGAAGAAGTAATACCGGCCAACACCCGAACCGACTCGTTGGCGGGGGGCCAAGAATAAGGGAAGGGGCGCGGCCCGCGGGTCGCGCCCCTTCCATATTCCGGATCATACCAACCGGCCAATGAATTGACCGGTTGGTATCTTCATCTTTGCCCTCGCCGGGCGCGCGCATCCGCGCGCTTGGCCGCGGCCTCAATGGCCGCTCGATACCGGTCAACGAGGTCGGATCGAGTGTTGGCCGGTATCAGAGCCCCCTGAGCAGCCGGGCGGCGTCCAGGGCGGCGTAGGTGAGGATGCCGTCGGCCCCGGCGCGCTTGAAGCAGAGCAGGGATTCCATCATGGTCTTCTCGTAGTCGATCCAGCCTTCGGCGGCGGCGGCCTTCAGCATGGCGTACTCGCCGCTGACGTTGTAGGCGAAGGTCGGCACGCCGAAGGCGCTTTTCACCCGCTGCACGATGTCCAGGTAGGGCAGGCCGGGCTTGACCATCACCATGTCGGCCCCTTCCTTGATGTCCAGGGCGACCTCGCGCAGCGCCTCGTCGCTGTTGGCCGGGTCCATCTGGTAGGTCTTCTTGTCGCCCTTCAAGGCGCCCTTGGACCCCACCGCGTCGCGGAACGGCCCGTAGAAGGCGGAAGCGTACTTGGCGGCGTAAGAGAGGATGCGCACATCCAGGAAGCCGGCGGCGTCCAGGGCCTCGCGGAGCGCCCCGATGCGGCCGTCCATCATTTCGGACGGCGCGATCACGTCGCAGCCGGCCCGGGCCTGCACCACCGCCTGATCGAGCAGCACCTCGATGGTCTCGTCATTAACCACGTAGCCGTTAACGAGCAAGCCGTCGTGGCCTTCGCTGCTGTAGGGATCGAGGGCCACGTCGCAGATCACGCCGATGTCCGGGCAGTCCTTCTTGACCGCCCGCACCGCGCGGCAGACCAGGTTGTCGGGGTTGAGAGCCTCGCGGGCGTCGGGGGTCTTCAGCGCCGGATCGGTGAAGGGAAAGACCGCCACCGCCGGGATGCCGAGCGCCTTGGCCTTCGCCACCGCCTCGGGCAGGAGGTCGACGCTCAGGCGCTCGACCCCCGGCATCGAGGGGATGGGCTGGCGCTGGCCGGCGCCTTCGACCACGAACACCGGCCAGATCAGGTCGTCCACGGACAGCCGGGCCTCGGCCACCAGGCGCCGCGTCCATTCGTCGCGGCGGTTGCGGCGCATGCGGGTCCAGGGATAGGCTCCGAGACCGAGGGCTGCCTTGCGGTTCAAGATCGGGTCTCCCTATGCCTTGTCGAGGGCCTGGCCCAGGTCGGCCAGGATGTCGTCGATGTGTTCGATGCCCACCGACAGGCGCACGTAGCCCTCGGACACGCCCGAGGCGACCTGCTCCTGCGGCGAGAGCTGCGAGTGGGTGGTGGTGGCCGGATGGATGGCCAGCGAACGGGCGTCGCCGATGTTGGCCACGTGGTAGAACATCTGCAGGGCGTCGATGAACTTCCGTCCCGATTCGAGGCCGCCCTTCAGTTCGAACCCGACCAGCGCTCCCAGGCCTCCCTTAAGATAGGCATCGGCGCGTCGGCGCGTTTCTCCCGATTGCGCGCCCGGATAGATGACCTTGGCGACCTTGGGGTGGGCGCCCAGGAACTCGGCGACCTTGGCCGCGTTGGCGCAATGGGCACCCATGCGCAAGGGCAGGGTTTCCAGGCCCTGGATGAACTGGAAGGCGTTGAAGGGGCTCATGGCCGCGCCGACGTCGCGCAGCAGGGTGACCCGCATGCGCAGCACGAAGGCGATGGGACCCAGGGGCTTCACCGCATCGATCCAGACCGCGCCGTGGTAGCTGGGATCGGGTTCGTTCAGGGTAGGGAAGCGGGTGCGGTGCTTTTCCCAGTCGAAATTGCCGCCGTCGACAACCACGCCGCCGATGGAGGTGCCGTGGCCGCCCAGGTACTTGGTGGTCGAATACATGACCACCGCCGCGCCGTGTTCCAGCGGCTTGCAGATCACCGGGGCCGCCGTGTTGTCCATGATCAGCGGCACGCCCAGTTCCTTGCCGATGTCGGCCACTTCCTTGATCGGGAAGACGTTCAGCTTGGGATTGGGCAGGGTTTCGGCGTAATAGCAGCGGGTGCGTTCGTCGGTCGCCTTGCGGAAGGATTCCGGATCGGCCGGATCGGCGAAGCGGACCTCGACCCCCATGGCCGACAGGGTGTTGGCGAACAGGTTCCAGGTGCCGCCGTAAAGATCGGTGGAACTGACGAAGTTGTCGCCCGCCTTGCACAGGTTGAGGATGCAGAAGGTGGTGGCCGCCTGCCCCGAGGCGACCGCCAGCGCCGCCACGCCGCCCTCCAGCGCCGCCACGCGCTGTTCCAGCACGTCGCAGGTGGGATTCATGATGCGGCTGTAGATGTTGCCCAGTTCCTTCAGGGCGAACAGGTTTTCGGCATGCGCGGTGTCGCGGAACTGGTACGAGGTGGTCTGGTAGATGGGCACCGCCACCGCGTTGGTCGCCGGATCGGACCGGTAGCCGGTGTGCAGGACGATGGTCTCCGGATGCTTGGACTTGGTGGACATGACGCTTCGAGCCTCCCGTTGGCGGCCGCCAATTTCCCCACCGGCGGCCCTCTTGCGAGATGACCACGCGGGCGGGCGGGTCGTCAAGGCGGGTTCCTTCCTGCGGCCCAGGCATTCCCTCGCCGCGACCCTTGCCTGGTTCACTCCCGTCTCTCCAGGGCGCAAGAGTTATCGAGCCGTCCGTTTGAAGCTCCTGAAACCAGAGGAAGCGAAACTGAAGCTGTTACAGGTCGAGGCGGCGGGAAGTCAGCCGGATATGAACCAGTCGAATACGGGAACTGTTTTCACTCGGCGCTGGGAGGGGGACAGAGCGCCCAATGTTGTCGACGGGATGTGGCTCGAATTGAGGATTCAACGCGAACCGGACCAGGGAACACCCATCGACGAACCAATTCCCTTCGGACTTGCGGTGACGTTGGCCATGCCCGGTGAGGTCAGGATCTACGAACAGGTCAGGCAGCGTCTCGCCATCGCACAGCGCGCCCGGATTTGACGCGAGGCATCAGCCGGCTTCCAACTCCCGCCCAAGCGCCGTAAGATCGGGGGTATGAAACGCATTCTCGCCACCGTCCTGCTGGTCCTGGCGGCCGTGCTTCCGGCGTCCGCGGAAGAGGCCGTCCTTCCCTACAAGAATCTCAACCTCCTGGCTGATGTCCAATTCTCCGGCGGCAAGGAGCGGGTGGTGCTGATCCTGCACGGCTCGCTGTCCCACAACCGCATGAAGACCGTCGCCGACCTCCAGAAGCTTCTGGCGGCCAAAGGTTTCAGTACCCTGGCGCCCAACCTCTCGCTGGGCATCGACCGCCGCCAGGGGGCCTTCGACTGCGCCGCCGAACATCGCCATCGCCATACCGACGCCCTGGACGAACTGGGGGCCTGGATGGACTGGCTGGGCAAGCAGGGCGTCAAGGACGTGGCCCTGTTGGGATTTTCGCGAGGCGGCGACCAGGCCGCGTGGTTCGCCGCCGAGAAGGGGCATGCCCTGCTCAAGCGCCTGGTCCTGGTCGGCCCCATGACCTGGACCTGGGAAAGTGCAGTGAAGCCCTTGGACGCCCGCCAGAAGATGATGATCGTCGAATCCCTCAAGCGCGCCAAGGGGGCCGTGGCGGCGGGGCGGCCGGAGACCTTGTTCAAGGACCTGCGCTTCCTGCATTGCGACAAAGCCCGTGTGGCGGCGGATACCCTGGTCTCCTATTACGACCCGGCCGAGACCCGGCGCGATACGCCCGGCCTGCTGGCGACGCTCAAGCTGCCGTTCCTGGTGGTGGCGGCATCCCAGGACCAGATCCTGCCGGACCTGCTGCCGCGCCTGAAGGCGATGCCCGAGGCCAGGGATCGGCTCGCAGTCGTCGAGGGGGCCGACCACTTCTTCAACGACATCTTCGCCGAGGAGGCGGTGGACGCCATCGCCGCCTTCCTGAAGAAGTGACCGGGGAACTGGTCCTGGAACTGCGGGACGGGGTCGGCCGGGCGGTGCTCGACCGGCCACAGGCTCTTAACGCGCTCAGCATGGCCATGTACCGCGGTTTGGCCGAGGCCTTCCGGGACTGGGAAGCAGACCCGGAGGTTCGCATGGTGGTGGTGGAGGGGGCCGGCGAGCGGGCCTTCTGCGCCGGGGGCGACATCCGCGTTCTCTGGGACGCCCGCGCCAGCGGCGACCTGGATTTCATGGCCGAAATCTTCCGCCTGGAATATCGCCTGAACCGGCGGGTGCATCGCTATGCCAAGCCCTACGTGGCACTGATGGACGGCATCGTCATGGGGGGCGGCTGCGGCATTTCGGTCCATGGCTCGCACCGGGTGGTCACCGAACGCACCCGCCTCGCCATGCCCGAGACCGGCATCGGCTTCTTCCCCGACATCGGCGCGTCCTGGTTCCTCCCCCGCTGTCCGGGGGAGATCGGTGCCTACCTGAGCCTGAGCGGGGCGATGATCGGGGCTGCCGATGCCCTCCATGCCGGCCTGGCCGACGCCTTCCTGCCTTCGGCCCGCCTGCCCGAGTTGGTGGCGGCATTGCGGGCCGGCGCGCCGGTGGACGCGATTGGAGACTTCGCCGCCGATCCCGGTCCGTCTTGGCTGGCCGATCATCAAGGGGCCATCGACCGCGCCTTCGCCGGCCAGTCGGTGGCCGATATCCTGGCGGCTCTGGACAAGGAAGGAGAGTGGGGCCATGGGGTGGCGAAGACCCTGGCCGGCCGCTCTCCTTTCAGCCTGGCGGTGGCCCTGAAGGCCCTGCGTGTCGGGGCGGCGATGGCCTCGGTCGAGGAGTGCCTGACGATGGAATACCGGCTCTGCCGCCGCTTCCTGGAACGGGACGAACTGTTCGAGGGCATTCGCGCCGCCGTGGTCGACAAGGACCGCAACCCGCACTGGGAACGGATGGTAGACCCGGCGGCGGTCGAGGCCTGTTTCCGGCCCCTGGGCCTCGGTGACTTGACCTTCGAGTGAGGATGGAATGGCCGAAAAGGTCGAGCTTCGGGAAGTGCTCTACGAGTTCTCGCGGGTGGGCAACGTGGTTCGGGTGGTCGCCGTCGATCCGATCAGCAACACCGAGGTCATCATGGTCGGTTCCCCCGGCCATTCCCAGGAAATGTTGAAGCGCCTGGCGCGGCAGAAGCTTGCCTACGTGATCGCGAAAAAACGGGGCGGGGGTTCCTGATGGCGGCCCGGCGGCATTTCGTCCCCACCGGCGTTTCCGTATTCGACTTTATTCCACCTTCTCGATCTTCTGCGGCAGTTCGAGGATGAGTTGGCGGAGCTCCCGTTCGCAGACCAGGCGGGCGGCTGTTTCGACGGGGAGCCATTCGCGCACCCGCTCCTTGCGTTCCGGCCAACGCGCCTTGACGGTTTTCACCTCCATGGCGAAGACCTCGACGTCGTGGGGCCGGCCACGGGCATCGTCGGCCTTGAAGTAACGGTAGCTGCCCAACGCCTTCTTGCGCACCTTGCCGCCGATTCCGGCTTCCTCGAAGGCCTCCTTGGCGGCCGACTTGGCGGCGCTCAGGGTAGGTTTCACGTCGCCCTTGGGCACCACCCAGCGGCCGGTGGACCGCGACGACACCAGCAGCACCTCGATCGCCCCATGCTCATCAAGGCGATAAGCCACCACAGCGGACTGGCGGACCGGAGCCGGCAGGCGAGGCAGGGGACGGGAGAAATGCTGGGCCATCCGTCGGGCGACTCCGATGCTACGTCGTCATCATATTCGTGAAACCTGGAACAATTGCAAGAGAGACACAACATCCAGCGGACCAGACTTGGGATAGCCCCCAATTCCGGCTTTATCGAGGCAGGGATCGCCGGACCTAACGGACGACGCGCCGGGCTACCGCCTTGGGCTTGCGCTTGCGCAGGCGGGTGGCGTCGGCCAGACGCTTTTCCGCCGCCTCGACCAACCGTTCCTGGGCGCCCGTACGTTCCGCGGGCTCGGCAGGCTGGCGCTGCACGTAGCTGCCGTCAGGCTGCATATCCCAGGCATTGCGCTTGTCGTTCAACTGGATATCGAGAATCGCCGATAGTTCCGCCTGCAGGGCTAGGTCCTCGACCGGCGTCACCACTTCGACGCGGCTTTCCAGATTGCGTTTCATCAGGTCGGCCGAGCCGATCAGGTACTCGTCCTGGCCCGCGTTGTGGAAGTGGAAGATGCGGGAGTGTTCGAGGAAGCGGCCGACGATGCTCACCACCCGGATGTTGTCGGACGCACCGGGGATGCCGGGGCGCAGGCGGCAAGTGTCGCGCACCACCAGTTCCACCTTCACCCCGGCGTGGCCGGCGCGATAGAGCGCTTCGGCCACGTCCGAATCCTCCAGCGCGTTGCACTTGAGGCGAATCCAGCCCTTGCGGCCGGCCTGGACGTGGACGATTTCCCGTTCGATCTTGTCCAGCAGGGCGGGCTTCAGGTGCTTGGGCGCCGGCAGGATCTTCAGGTAGTGGCGGCGCGGCGTATAGCCGGTGGTCAGGTAGTTGAACAGTTCCGTCAGGTCGCGGCCGATGGCCGGGTCGCAGGTCAGCAGGCCCAGGTCGCAGTACATGCGGGCGGTGCCGGCGTGGTAGTTGCCGGTGCCGATGTGGGCATAACGGCGCAGCCCGTCGTAGTCCTGGCGCACCACCAGGATCACCTTGCTGTGGGTCTTGAGACCCACCACGCCGTAGGTGACGTGGATGCCCACATCTTCCAGGCGCGACGCCCAGCGGATGTTGGCGGCCTCGTCGAAGCGC
Source organism: Magnetospirillum sp. WYHS-4 (assembly GCA_039908345.1). Taxonomy (NCBI): domain Bacteria; kingdom Pseudomonadati; phylum Pseudomonadota; class Alphaproteobacteria; order Rhodospirillales; family Rhodospirillaceae; genus Magnetospirillum; species Magnetospirillum sp. WYHS-4. Next base: position 20,302 of record JAMOBD010000047.1, on the reverse strand, counting down.
GCCTTCAATTCGACCACCGCGGCCACCTGCTTGCCGTTGCGGGCGGCGTCGGCCAGGTAGTCGATGATCTTGGTGCCTTCCGAAGTGCGGTAGAGCGTCATCTTGATGGCACGCACCTTGGGATCGCGGCTGGCCTCGCGCACGAAACGCTCCACCGAGGTGGTGAAGGATTCATAGGGGTGCTGCAGCAGCACGCCGCCCGAGGTCTTGCGGATGATGTGGAAGATGTTGCCAGTTTCAAGAAGCTTGACGTTATCGATGGCCTCGTGGTCGGGCTCGTGCAGGTCGGGGAAGTCCAGGTTGGCGATGTCCCAGAGGTCGCGCATGCCCAGAAGCTCGGTGGCCTCGAAGACGTCCTCCTGCTCGTTTAGCCCCAGTTCGGCGGCCAGCATGCCCCGGTGCACGGGGTCCATGCCGGCGCCGATCTGCAGGCGCACGATGGGGGCGAACTTGCGTTCGCGCAGTTCGGATTCGATCATCACCAGCAGGTCGTCGGCCTTGTCCTCGTCCTGTTCGGTATTGGCATTGCGGGTGACCCGGAACAGTTCCCAGCTTTGCACCTCCATGCCGGGGAACAGCAGGTCCAGGTTGTTGGCCATCACCTGTTCCAGCGGCACGAAGTGGTTGCGGTCTCCGACCCTGAGGAATCGCCTGATGCCGGCGCCCACCGGCACCTTGACACGGGCCAGCACCTGTTCGCTGTCGCCTGGATGCTGCAGGCTGACCAGCAGGTTGAGCGACAGGTTGGAGACGAAGGGGAAGGGATGCGCCGGGTCCATGGCCTGCGGCGTCACCAAGGGGAAGATGTTGACGTAGTAGTAGTCGCGCAACTGCTGCTTCTGGGGGGCAGCCAAGTCGTTGTAGTCCAGGATGCGGATGTCGTGCTTGGCCAGGACGTGCTTGAGTTCCCGGTAGGTTTCCGCCATGTCCTCGTGGATCGAGCGCATGACCTGGAAGCTTTCGCTGATCTGGCGCTGCGGCGTGCGGCCGTCGATGGTCAGCTTGTGGATGTTGGCGCCGGCCTGCTGCTTCAGGCCGCCGATGCGTTTCATGGTGAATTCGTCCAGGTTGGACGCCACGATGGCCAGGAACTTCACCCGTTCCAGCAAAGGCGTGCGTTTGTCGCGGCCTTCGTTGAGGACACGCCTATTGAAGGCCAGCCAAGTCAGTTCCCGGTTCAGGTAGTATTCGGGCTGGTCGAAGTCGACCTTCGCCGGTCCCTTGGAGTTCGCGGGAGGCGCTTCGGTCTTCTTCGGACGCCTCGGTTTGATCTTGGCGGTTTCGCTACCCTGGGCTTCCACGGGGGTGTCTTTGGGCACCGTATTTTTCTCCTGGCTTTACGCGGCGTTCAATAGAGTTCGGGGACGAAGTTCTGATGGGAGAGCGGCGGCCGTTCGTAACCGGTGCGCCGATTGGGGCGCCGGGGCGGCAGCTTGATCGGTCCGGGGGTCAGGTCCTCGTAAGGAATCATGCTCAGCAAGTGGCTGATGCAGTTGAGGCGGGCCCGCTTCTTGTCGTCGGAATTGACCACGTACCAGGGAGCCTGCTTGATGTCCGTGAAGGCGAACATCTCGTCCTTGGCGCGGGAGTATTCGATCCACATTTCGCGGGACTTCAGGTCCATGGGGCTCAGCTTCCAGTGCTTGAGCGGGTCCATGGCGCGGGCCTGGAAGCGGCGTTCCTGCTCCTCGTCACGGACCGAGAACCAGTACTTGATCAGGATGATGCCGTCGCGCACCAGCATGCGCTCGAACTCTGGGCAGGAGCGCAGGTACTCCTGGTACTGCTTGTCCGTGCAGAAGCCCATGACCCGCTCGACACCGGCCCGGTTGTACCAACTGCGGTCGAACAGCACCATCTCGCCGGCGGCCGGCAGGTTGGGGACGTAGCGTTGGAAGTACCACTGGGTCTTCTCGCGCTCGGTGGGCGTACCCAGCGCCACGACCCGGCACATGCGGGGGTTGAGGGGTTCGGTGATGCGCTTGATGGTGCCACCCTTGCCGGCGGCGTCGCGGCCCTCGAAGACGACGACCACCCGGAGCCCCTTCACGCGAATCCACTCCTGGAGCTTGATCAGCTCCACATAGAGCTTGGCAAGTTCCTTTTCGTATTCCTTGGTCGATATCTTGCGCGGCCCCTGGGCGGCATCGACCTGCGCGTCTCCGGATTCTGGGCGGCGCTTCGCCTTCTTGCCCTTCTTCTTGTCCTTTCCCATGGTTCCCCCTTGCCGTGTTGAACTCCCATCCGGTCTTCAGTCTAGCAGGATTCCCAGAGGGTTGCGAGATGGTCTCTAGACGATTGCCGCCCGTACCCGAGCAGCCAGTTCGCCGATGGCCGCCATGTCGCCGGGTATCGGTTCCCAGTTGAGAGCCAAGCCGTCGTCGGCACGGCGCGGCAGGATGTGGATATGCAGATGGGGGACCGACTGGGCGGCGGCCGGCCCGTTGGCCTGCACCAGGTTGATCCCGGCCGGGGCCAGCACCGCTCGCAGCGCCAACGCCACCCGTTGCGCCGTCGCCGCCGCCGCCGCCAGATCCGCGGGCGGAAGGGAGAAGATGTCGGGGGCGTGGTTCTTGGCGATCGCCAGGGCATGGCCCGGATTGGCGGGGTTGATGTCCATGAAGGCGAGCGTTCGTTCGTCTTCCCAGAGCTTGAAGCAGGGGATATCCCCCGCGACGATCTTGCAGAAGATGCAAGCGGAATCGGTAATCATGGCCCACCTCCGTCCCTGGTGCCAGGATAGCAGAAGGGCGGCGGGATGTCCCGCCGCCCCTTGCCGCCGTTCCGGAAGGCGGGATCAGGCGTTGTTCTCGGCCTTGACGTGCAGGGCCGCCTGGGCCGCCGCCAGGCGCGCGATGGGCACGCGGTAGGGCGAGCAGGAGACGTAGTTCAGCCCCGCCTCGTGGCAGAACTTCACCGAGGCCGGATCGCCGCCATGTTCGCCGCAGATGCCCAGCTTGATGCCCTTGCGGGTCTTGCGACCGCGTTCGGCGGCGATTCGGATCAATTCGCCGACGCCGTCCCGATCCAGGGTGACGAAGGGGTCCTTCTCGATGACGCCTAGGTCGATGTACTTGGTCAGGAAATTGCCCGCGTCGTCGCGCGACAGACCGAAGGTGGTCTGGGTCAGGTCATTGGTGCCGAAGCTGAAGAATTCGGCCGTCTCGGCGATCTCGCCCGCCCTGAGCGCGGCGCGCGGCAACTCGATCATGGTCCCGACCTTGTAGTCCAGCTTGATCTTGGCCTTGGCCATGACCTCCTCGGCGACCCGGCGGACCACCACGGTCATGCGATCCAGTTCCGCCTTGATGCCGACAAGCGGGATCATGACCTCGGGGAACACCTTCTTGCCTTTCTTGGCCAGTTGGCAGGCTGCCTCGAAGATGGCGCGGGCCTGCATCTCGTAGATCTCGGGATAGGTGACCCCCAAGCGGCAGCCGCGATGGCCCAGCATGGGATTGAACTCGTGCAGGGCTTCCGAGGCCTGCTTGATGCGCATCACCGTGGTGCCCGAGGCCGCGGCGACTTCCTTCATTTCCGCATCGGTATGCGGGATGAACTCGTGCAGCGGCGGATCGAGCAGGCGCACCGTAACCGGCAGGCCTTCCATGATGGTGAACAGGTCGACGAAGTCTTTGCGCTGGTACGGCAGCAGCTTGTCCAGCGCCTTGCGGCGGCCCATCTCGTCCTCGGCCAGGATCATCTCGCGCATATGGATGATGCGCTGCGGGTCGAAGAACATGTGCTCGGTGCGGCAGAGCCCGATGCCTTCCGCCCCGAACTCGCGGGCGGTCTTGGCGTCCAGCGGGGTTTCGGCGTTGGCCCGCACACCCAGAGTGCGGATTTCGTCCACCCACTTCATCAGGACGCCGAACTCGCCGGTCATCTTGGGCTGGATGGTCGGCACGGCGCCCACCATCACTTCGCCGGACGAGCCGTCGATGGTCATCACCTCGCCTTCCTTGACCACGGTCTTGCCGACCGAGACGGTCTTGGCCTTGTAGTCGACCTTGAGGTCGCCGGCGCCGGCCACGCAGGGCGTGCCCATACCGCGCGCCACCACGGCGGCGTGGCTGGTCATGCCGCCGCGGGTGGTCAGGATGCCTTCCGCGACGTGCATGCCGCCGATGTCGTCGGGGCTGGTCTCGATGCGCACCAGCAGCACCTTCTCGCCCCGGTGCGCCCAATCCTCGGCGTCGGCGGCGCTGAACACCACCTTGCCGGACGCGGCGCCCGGCGAGGCGGGCAGGCCCTTGGCGATGATCTGCTTCTTGGCCTTCGGATCGAGACGTGGATGCAGCAACTGGTCGATCTGGGCCGGGTCGACGCGGCGCACGGCTTCGGCCTTGTCGATCAGCTTCTCGTTGCACATGTCGACCGCGATCTTCAGCGCGGCGGCGGCGGTGCGCTTGCCGGTGCGGGTCTGGAGCATCCACAGCTTGTTCTGCTGGATGGTGAACTCCATGTCCTGCATGTCCTTGTAGTGCTTTTCCAGCTTGGCGCGCACGGCGTCCAGTTGCTTGTAGACGACGGGCATGACCTCTTCCATGGACGGCAGCTTGGAGCCCTGGAGCTTCTTCTCGTAGACGGTCAGGCATTGCGGGGTGCGGATGCCGGCCACCACGTCCTCGCCCTGGGCGTTGACCAGATACTCGCCGTAGAAGTGCTTGTCGCCGGTGGACGGATTGCGGCTGAAACAGACGCCGGTGGCGCAGTCCTCGCCCATGTTGCCGAACACCATGGATTGCACGTTGACGGCGGTGCCCCAGCTTTCCGGAATGTCGTGCAGCTTGCGGTAAGTGATGGCGCGCTGGTTCATCCAGCTGCCGAACACGGCGCCGACGGCGCCCCAGAGCTGTTCCTTCGGATCGGTCGGGAAGGGCTTCTTCTGGATCTTCTTGACGGTCGCCTTGTAGGCCTTGACCATTTCCTTCCAGTCGTCGGCCTTCATGTCGGTGTCGAGGCGGTAGCCCTTCTTCTCCTTGTGGTCGGAGAGGATCTCCTCGAAATTATGATGGTCGATGCCCAGCACCACGTTGGAATACATGGTGATGAAGCGCCGGTAGCTGTCGTAGGCGAAGCGGGGATCGTTGCTGTTCTTGACCAGTCCCTCGACGGTCTCGTCGTTCAGGCCCAGGTTCAGCACGGTATCCATCATGCCGGGCATGGAAGCCCGGGCACCCGAGCGCACGGAAACCAGCAACGGATTCTTGGGGTCGCCGAACTTCTTGCCCAGCACCTTCTCCATCCAGGCGACGGCGTCGGTCACCTGCTTTTCCAGGTCGGCCGGATAGGTCTGCTTGTTCTGGTAGAAGAAGGTGCAAAGCTCGGTGGTGATGGTGAAGCCCGGCGGCACCGGCAGGCCGATGCCGGCCATCTCGGCCAAATTGGCGCCCTTGCCGCCCAGCAAATTCTTCATGTCGGCGCGGCCTTCGGCCCCGCCGTCGCCGAAGCGGTAGACCCACTTGGTTCCCTTGGCGCCCGGCTTGGCCTTGGCGGCGGCCTTGGGCTTCGCGGCGGTCTTGGTTTTCGTCGTGGCTTTGGTCATGACGTCTGTCCCCCTTCGATTCGGGAAAAATCGGCGACCCCGGCTAGGGCCGATCGGATGTACGAGAGCAGTCGCAAGCGGTTGGTCCGCAAGTCCTTGTCGTCACTGTTGACGGTGACGTGGTCGAAAAACGCGTCCACCGGCTGGCGCAGGCGGGCGAGCGCCGCCATGGCCTCGGCGAATCGTTCCTCTTCGAGAGCGGCGGCGCTCAGGCGGCGTGTGTCCGCCAGGGCCGCGAAAAGGGTCTTTTCCTCGTCCTGGGCGAGGCGGGATTCGTCGGCCGCCTCGTCGTAGGAACGGCCGTCCTTCTTTTCCTCGATGCGCAGGATGTTGGCGGCTCGGCGAAAGGCGACGAGCAGGTTGGCGCCGTCGTCGGAATCGAGGAATTGCTTCAGGGCCTCGACACGGGCCAGCAGGCGCACCAGGTCGTCTTCCCCGCCCACCGCGAAGACGGCGGCGACGAGGTCGTGGCGCACGCCCTTTTCCTTCAGGTGGACCTTCAGGCGGTCGGCGAAGAAATCGAGCAAGTCGGCCCCTTGGGCCGCAGCTTCGCTCGCCCCCGCGTAGCCGGCGCGGGCGTCGGCGAAGGCCTGCAGCAGCGGCAGGCGCAGCCCGTTCTCGATCACCAGGCGGATGACGCCCAGGGCGGCGCGGCGCAGCGCGAAGGGGTCCTTGGAGCCGGTGGGCTTCTCGCCGATCATCCAGAAGCCCGCCAGGGTGTCCAGCTTGTCGGCCAAGGCCACGGCGACGCTGACCGGCTTGGTTGGGCAGCGGTCGTTGGGACCCAGCGGGGAATAGTGCTCGGCGACGGCTTCGGCCACCTCGGTATGCTCGCTGTCGGCCAGGGCGTAGTAGCGGCCCATGATGCCCTGCAGTTCGGGGAACTCGCCCACCATGCCGGACGCCAGGTCGGCCTTGGACAGTCCGCCGGCCCGCATGGCGAGCGTCCGGTCGGCGCCGTCGATGTAGTGGCAGAGCCGCCCGGCCAGTTCGGAAATGCGCTTGGCCTTGTCGGCCATGGAGCCCAGCCCGGCGTAGAAGATGCGGTCCCCCAGGGCGGGCAGGCGGCTTTCCAGGCGGTTCTTGCGGTCCTGGTCCCAGAAGAACTTGGCGTCCGACAGGCGGGCGCGCAGCACGCGCTCGTTACCGGCGATGACGTGGCGGTTGTCTTCGGCGGCTTCCGTGTTGGCGACGACGATGAACACGGGGGCCAGGGTGCCGTCCTGGTCGAGCACCGAGAAATACTTCTGGTGCGCCCGCATGGCGGTGGTCAGCACCTCGGGCGGTACGTCCATGAAGGCCACGTCGATATGGCCCATCAGCACCACCGGCCATTCCACCAATCCGGTCACCTCGTCCAGCAGGCCTTCGTCGCGCTTCAGCCGGAAGCCGCGGGATTCGGCGAGGCGCTCCGCCTCCTTGAGGATCAGGGCGCGGCGTTCGCCGGCGTCCAGGATCACCTTGGCGGCGCGGAGTTTGGCTTTGTAGCCGGCGAAGTCCGTCACGGTAAAAGCGTCGGGGGCCAGGAAGCGATGGCCGCGCGTCGTCTCGCCGGCCCGTACCGCCCCGAAGGAGACGGGTGCCACCGTGCCGTCGAACAGGCAGACGATGCTGTGCAGCGGTCGCACCCAGCGTTCCGGGTTGGCGCCCCAGCGCATGGACTTGGGCCAGGGCAGGTCGGCCATGGCCTTTTCCAGGATGGCGGGCAGCACGGCGGCGGTGGGCCCGCCCTTCTTCTCGATGACCGCGAACCAGAAGACGCCCTTGCCGGTATCGCGCTTTTCGCACTGGTCCAGGGTCAAGCCGGACGACTTGAGGAAGCCGTCGATGGCGTTCTGCGGAGCATCCACGCGGGGGCCGCGCTTCTCCTCCCGCACGTCGGGCTGGGCGGTGGGCAGGCCGTCCACCGCCAGAGCCAGGCGGCGCGGGGTGACATGACTTTCCGCCTTGGCGAAGGCGAGACCGGCGGCCTTCAGGCCTTCGGTCACCAGACGCTTCAGGTCGTCCGCCGCGCGGGCCTGCATGCGGGCCGGGATTTCCTCGGAATAGAGTTCGAGCAGCAGTTCGGCCATCTCAGGCTCCATGTCCCCGGCTCTTCAGCCAGGTTTCGCAGCAGCCCTTGGCCAGCGCGCGGACGCGGCCGATGTAGGAGGCGCGCTCGGTGACGCTGATCGCCCCGCGGGCGTCCAGCAGGTTGAATCGGTGGCTGGCCTTGACGCACTGGTCATAGGCCGGCAGGGCAAGCCCCTTGTCGAGTATGGCTTGGCATTCCTTTTCCGCATCGACGAAGTGGCGGAACAGCATCTCGGTGTCGGCGTGTTCGAAGTTGTAGGCCGACTGTTCCCGTTCGTTCTGCAGGAAGACGTCGCCGTAGGAGACCCCGGCGCCGTTGAAGTCCAGGTCGTAGACGTTCTCGACGCCCTGGATGTACATGGCCAGACGTTCCAGGCCGTAGGTGATTTCGGCGGCGACCGGGTTGCATTCGAAGCCGCCCACCTGCTGGAAATAGGTGAACTGGGTGACTTCCATGCCGTCGCACCAGACTTCCCAGCCCAGGCCCCAGGCGCCCAGCGTCGGGCTTTCCCAGTCGTCTTCCACGAAGCGGATGTCGTGCAGCGCGGGATCGATGCCCAGGTGTTTGAGGCTCGCCAGATACAAGTCGAGCACGTCGGCCGGCGAGGGCTTCAGGATCGCCTGGAACTGGTAATAGTGCTGCAGCCGGTTGGGGTTCTCGCCGTAGCGGCCGTCGGTGGGCCGGCGCGAAGGCTGCACGTAGGCCGCCTTCCAGGGCTCCGGCCCCAGGGCGCGCAAGGTCGTGGCGGGATGGAAGGTGCCGGCCCCCACTTCCATGTCGAAGGGTTGCAGGATCACGCAGCCGCGTTCCGCCCAAAAGGTCTGGAGGGCCAGGATAAGCGACTGGAAACTCGGCCTCTTCTTGACGTCGCCCCCCATGCGTCCCCCTGTCCGGGTTGTTGCGCTGCAGCACGCTGGAAACGACTGTACCGGCCGCTTTGGAAACGGTCAAGCCGGGGAAAGGCCTATTCCTCGGTCGAGACGAGAAGAAGGTGCACCGATCTACCTGGGATAGGGGCAGTCGCCACGGCCGCAGGCGCGGGCGCCGCGGGCCATCACGTAGGTGCCGCAGGCGGGGCAGGCCTTCATGTCCTCGACGTCCTCGGCGGGCGGCGGCGCTGCTGCGGCGCGGACGAACGGATTGCCGGGCCGGATCGGCTTGCGTTCGGCGGCCCGCACTTCCCCAAGGCGGTTGATCCACTTGTAGCCGTACCAGACCGCCAGGATGGCCGCCAGGGTGAAGAGTATCTTGGTGATGCTGAAGCCGAACATGACCGTCTTTGTAGAGGCGGGACGGCGGCAAGGTCAAGGCGGGCCCTTGCCGATGTCGCAATATTGTTGGTTGATGTGCTTTTGTATGACATACTCTTATCGTGTGCGCGACCATGGGATTGAATGTCACGCGATGCATAGATCGGGGAAATAGCCATGCCGAACGTCGACGTTACACAGCCTCTCGCGACGCGGGTCGCGACCTTCTGGGACCTTTTGGGCCAGATGTCGGCCGATCTGGATGGCGCCAGCCAGCCGGCCGCTCAGGACAACGCCAAGCGCTTCCTTCTGCACGTCGCGGCGCACGAGGGGGCGATGATCTCGTTGCGGGAGCAGATGGCCGGCGGCCCGGCCCGCAGCTTCTTCCAGTTCGAGGCCCATCGTGCCAAGGACACCCTGACTTATGCGCAGCCGCGGCCCTTCATGGCCAAGCTGGCGGCGGTCGGGGGATGTTCCGTCGACGATCTGGCGGCGGCGACGGCCGCGCTGCCCAGCTATGGGACGCCGGACGCGCCTTTCTTCCCCGACGGCAACTTGGTGCAGGATCTGCTGGCCGGCAACGACCTGTTCGGCATCTATCTGGCGCGCGTCGCCTTCAAGAAGATTCCGGCGGCCATTCCGGTCGGCAACGCCGCCCATGGCCAGTACTGGTACCAGTACTGGAAGGTGAGCGGCGGCGATCCGAGCCAACTGGTCGCCACCTTCGCCCAGGAGGCGGACAAAGTGGACGCCGCCATCCCGGTGTTATAGACCGAACCGACTCCAGGCGGCGCGTTCCTCCAGGGAAGCCAGCAGGCCGTCGGTCCAGTCGGCGGGGAAGCTGCCGGCCGGGCCGCGCCAGGACCGCCACCAGGGGCGCCGCTCGCCTATCGGGCGCAGGCGGACCTTGTCGCCGTACTCGGCCCGCAGGACCGTGCGCAGGTCGCCCAGGCCGTCGACCAGGCCCAGGGCGAGGGCTTGGCCGCCGGTCCAGAAATCGCCCCCGAACAGGATATCGTCGGAGGCCTTCAGCCTGCCCCCGCGGCGTTCCTTCACCCAGGTGATGAAGGCCGCGTGCATGTCTGCCTGTATGGATGCCAGATGGGTCAGGTCCTCCGGCTTCTCGCGCAGGAAGGGGTCGTGTTGGGCCTTGCGGTTGCCGGCGGTGTAAAGCCGCCGCTCGATGCCCAGGCGGCGCAACAGGTCGGGGAAGCCGAAGCCCGAGGTCACGACCCCGATGGAACCGACGATGGAGGCGGGCTCGGCATAAAGCTTGTCGGCCGCAGCGGCCAGCCAGTAGCCGCCGGACGCCGCCACGTCTTCCGCGAAGGCGTAGACCGGCAGGCCCTTTTCCGCCGCCAGGGCGCGGATGCGCTTGGCGATCAGGGCCGATTGGACCGGCGAGCCGCCCGGCGAGTTGACCGCCAGGGCTACGGCGCTCAGATCGGGCAGGTTGAAGGCGCGGTCCAGCACCCCGGCGAGGCCCGCCAGGGACAGGCCGCGATGGAAGCCGCCCGGCCGCAGGATGACGCCGTCCAGCCGCACCACCGCCACCACCGGCGGCGGGTTGCGGAAGCGGGCAAGCGGCAGCAACGCCAGGGCGGAACGGAAAAGCGAACGGCGGGGCGGCATGGAACGATCCTTTCAGGTCAGCGGCGCGCCATCGCGCAGAATGGCTTCCGCCTCGGGGGTGTAGCGGCCATCGGCCTGGTGCAGGACCAGGCCCGGATGGAGGACCAGCGGTGCCCGGCCATCCTTGCGGACGCGGACGATCACCCGCCTGGCCGGCTTGCCGGCGCCCGGCCAGAGCGGCAGAACCTCCAGGCTTCCCGCCAAGCCGGCCAGCAGCTGGTCCAGGCGGTCGGCGCGATGGACCAGGGTGAGCCAGCCCTTGGACTTGAGGAATCCCATGCCGGCCGCCAGCCAATCCCCCAGCACCGCTTCGCCCTCCACGTGGGCGGCCGCCTTGCCGACATGGGGCGGTGGTGGCCCCTGGCCGGTTTCCTGGAACGGCGGGTTCATGATGACTTGGTCGAAGCTTTCCGGAGCGAGATCGGCAGGTGGGTGCAGCAGGTCGCCATCCAGGATTTCGACTCGATCCCCCAGCCCGTTGGCCGCCGCGTTGTGACGCGCGAGGTCCGCCATGTCGGGCTGCAGTTCCAATCCGACGACGACCGCCTCCTGGACGCGCCAAGCCAGACAAAGCGCCGCCGCCCCGGCGCCGCAACCCAGGTCGAGAACCCGCTGGCCGGGGCGGACCGGGGCCGCCGCGGCCAGCAGGACGGGATCGATGGCGGCCCGGTAGCCGGCGCGCGGCTGACGCAGACGGACCCGTCCGCCTAGCAGCCCATCCTCGGAAAAGGCCTCCGACATGCGATTCTCCCGTTTGCGGGCTTGACCGAACCCAAGGACGATTCCTATGCTCCTTCGTTAATACAAGGCGCGTCAAGCACCGGGAGGATCAATTCGTGGGTGTCGTCGTCAGTCTCGACAAGGAGCGCGAGAAGAAGCCGTCGCTGGACAGCCTGACCACCCTGGTGGCCGAGGACCTGAAGCTGGTCAACCAGCAGATCCTCCAGCGCATGGACAGCCCCGTGCCCATGATTCCGCAACTCGCCACCCATGTCATCGCGGCGGGGGGAAAGCGGTTGCGGCCGGTGCTCACCCTGGCCGCGGCCCGGCTCTGCGGTTATCGCGGCAGCCGGCACATCAAGCTGGCCGCCTGCGTCGAATTCATTCACACCGCCACCTTGCTGCACGACGACGTGGTCGACGAAAGCCTATTGCGGCGGGGCCTGGCCTCGGCCAACGCGGTGTTCGGCAACAAGGCCAGCGTGCTGGTGGGCGATTTCCTGTTCAGCCGTTCCTTCCAGTTGATGGTGGAGGACGGCTCGCTCAAGGTTCTGGCCATCCTGTCGGGGACCTCGGCCACCATCGCCGAGGGCGAGGTCATGCAGTTGATGACCGCCAACGACACGGAAACCGGCGAAAGCGCCTATCTGGACGTCATCAAGGGCAAGACGGCCGCCCTGTTCGCCGCGGCCTGCCGGATCGGCGCCGTGGTGGCGGAACGCCCGCCGGTGGAAGAAGACGCCCTCGATTCCTACGGCATGAACCTGGGCATCGCCTTCCAGTTGATCGACGACGTGCTCGACTATTCGGCCAAGCAGGCCGAACTGGGCAAGGCGGTGGGCGACGACTTCCGCGAGGGCAAGATCACCCTGCCGGTGGTGCTGGCCTTCCGGCGGGGCGACGCGGAAGAACGTGCCTTCTGGAAGCGCACCCTGGAAGACCTGGACCAGTCGGACGTCGATCTGGAACGGGCCATCGGCCTGATGCAGAAGCACAACGCGCTGGCCGACACGGTGGAACGGGCCCGCCACTACGGGGCCATCGCCCGCGACGCCCTGGGCATCTTCCCCGACGCTCCGGAAAAGCAGGCCCTCCTGGACCTGCTGGCCTTCAGCATCGAACGGGCCTATTGATGGGCTTGCCCTCCCGGCGACGGGACGCTATATAACCGCCTCCCGAACCGGACGGAGTGTAGCTCAGCCTGGTAGAGCACTAGCTTCGGGAGCTAGGGGCCGGAGGTTCGAATCCTCTCACTCCGACCAATCAAGGGCGGCGGTTGTCCAGGGGACGGCCGCCGTCTTTTCGTTCGCGACGGCGGTGTTCATGAAATTTTCATCCGGTCATCACAGCCGGGCCGCGCGGATGCTGCTATAACCGGGGGCATGGAAAACGACTTCGCATGCGTGGCCGACGCCATCGGCCATTCCACCCGTACCCGCATCCTCCGCCACCTGGAGACCGGGGAAGCCAGCACGGCCCAGCTTCGCGAGGCCCTGGACCTGGCCCCGGCCACCGTCAACCGCCACCTGACCATCCTGCGCCGCGCCGGACTGGTGTTCATCCGCCACGAAGGGCGCCGTACTTTCTGCCGGCTGGCCGACCATTCCCGCAATCCCCACGTCCGGCCCGCCCTCTGGCAGGTCCTGGCGGGCCTGGAAAGCCGCGCCCCCGCCGCCCCGCCGCCCGCCGCCTGATCGTCCGTCCTGTCAGGTTCCCAGGAAGTCCCGCGTTTCGGCGATGGCGTCCTTCAGGCCCATGCGGCGCAGCAGCACGCCCGGCGGGAAGGCGTCGGCGAGCCGCGACGGCATGGCCCGGTCCAGCATCACGAAGACGCCCCGGTCGTCGGCGCGCCGCACCAGGCGCCCGAAGGCCTGCTTGAGGCGCAGGCGGGTCTGGGCCTCTTCGTAGGCGCGCCCGCCGAACATCTGGCGTCGCGCCTTGAAGACGATGTCGGGGCGCGGCCAGGGCACCCGGTCGAAGACGATCAGGCGCAGCGATCGCCCCGGCACGTCCACCCCGTCGCGCACCGCATCCGTCCCCAGCAGGCAGGTGTTTTCCTCGGCGCGGAAGATGTCGATCAGGGTGCCGGTGTCCATCTCGTCCATATGCTGGGCCAGCAAGGGGATGCCCGCTTCCTCCAGGGCCGGCGCGATGCGCTCGTAGGTGTGGCGCAGGCGCGAGATGGCGGTGAACAGGCCCAGCCCGCCGCCTCCCGCCGCCAGGAACAGCTCGCGGAAGGCGGAAGCCACCTGGGCCGGGTCATCGCGGTCCAGGTCGCTCACCACCAGCACCCGGGTATGGGCGGGGTAGTCGAAGGGCGAAGGCACGGCGGCGCAGACCGCCTCGCTGCGCAGGTGGCTGGCGCCGGTGCGCTGGCGCGCCGCTTCCCAGCCTTCCTCTTCCGCCAGATCGCGGAGCGTCGCCGAGGTGACGAGGGTGCCGTGCGCCTGTTCCAGCACCGCCCCGGCAAAGGGAATGGTGGGGTCGACCCAGTGGCGGTGGAAGCCCAGGTCGCGGTCCTGGCCGCCCGCCCGCTCGATGCCGAACCAGTCCACGTATTCGGGCGGGGTGAACTGTTGCAGGGCCGCCAGCATGGACCGCCAGGCCTCGGCCTGCTGGATGCCGCGCCTTTCCAGGGTGCGACGGGTGGATTCGATGCGCAGGCGGGTGGCGGTTTCCAGGTCCGCCGCTTCGCGGTCCAGCAGCGCCGCCAGCCCCTGGATCAGGGTCCGCAGCGGCCCCAGCAGGCGCCCCAGGGCGGTATCCAGTTCGATGGCCGCCTCGATCAGGCCGGGCACCGGGGGATGGACCGGCGCTTCCAGGCTGTAGGCGGACCGGGCGTCGGCGGCCCGGGCGTAGACCTGCTCGCGCACCAGGGACAGGAACTTCTCGGCCGGCCCCACCGGTGCGCCGCCCTTCAGCCGCTGGTGCCAGGCCGGTCCGGGCAGGGCGCGGGCGGCGCCGGCGATTTCGTCCAGAGCCTCGATGGCCGCCGGGTCGTCGCCCACCAGGTCGCCCAGGCGGGTCTTCAGCCCGCGCGAGCGCGACCGCGATCCTTCCTCCGCCCCCAGGAACCAGCGCCGCAGGTCGGCGGTCTCCATGCCGGTCAGATGGGCGGAAAAGGCGGCGTCGGCGGCGGTGAAGACGTGATGGCCCTCGTCGAACACCAGGCGGGTGGGCAACAGGCCTTCCTCGCCGCCGCCCAGGGCCGCCTGGACCATCACCAGGGCGTGGTTGGCGACCACGATTTCCGCCCGCCGGGCCTTGCGCACCGTGCGTTCGATGAAGCATTTGCGGTAATGGGAGCAGGCCGAGAAGATGCATTCGCCGCGGGTGTCGGTCAGATCGAGGGTGAGGCCGCGCCCCACCAGGTCGACCAGCCAGGCCGGGAAGTCGCCGCCGATCATGTCGCCGTCGCGCGTCGCCTGGGCCCAGCGGGCCATCAGGCCCAGGCCCACGCCGTCGGCGGCGGCGCGATTGACCGCTTCTTCGAAATTCAGCAGGCACAGGTAGTTCTCGCGCCCCTTGCGCACCACCGCCTTGCGGGCCTTCAGGTGGGGATCGGGGTAGAGCCGGTCCAGTTCGGCATCCAACTGGCGCTGCAGGTTGCGGGTGAAGGTGCTGATCCAGACCGTGCCCTTGTTCTTTTCCGCCCAGACGCTGGCCGGGGCGATGTAGCCCAGCGTCTTGCCGACGCCGGTTCCGGCTTCGGCCAGTACGACGCGCGGCTCGCCCGCCTTGTCGCGGGGCAGGAAGGCCTTCGCCGCCGCTTCCGCGTAGTCGGCCTGCTGGGGCCGCTTTTCCGCCTTCGAGCCCAAAAGCTTGACCAGGCGGGCGCGGGCTTCCACCGCTTCCACCGGCCAGTGGCCGTCGGGGGGCTCGGGCGTGAAGTCGGACCATTCGGGCAGCCGGTCCCAGATGCGCAGGCCGCCCGCTTGGCTCTTGGCGTGGGGCTCGCGGTCGGCGCCGAGGGCGGCCAGCACCGACGGCCCCCAGGACCAGCCGGCCCGCGCCATGGTCCAGGCGATGCGCGCGCCGTGCTGTTGGCCGGCCAGATCTTCCAGCAGGCGCTGCGCCGCCCGGTAAAGGGAGGCGGCCTCCTGCTCCAGATTGGCCGGCAGGGGCAGATCGAGGGCTTGCGCCAGGCCGCGTGGCGTCGGCAGGCAGAAGCGCGCCGGGCGGACGAAGGCGAACAGTTCCAGCAGATCGAGGACGCGCGGCGGCCCGCCCTTCAGGCGCTTGGCCAGGCTGGGGAAATGGCAGACCAGCGGCGGCCGTTCCCAGGACATGCGGCGGGCGGCATCGCGATGCGCCAGCGACTCGACGCGCCCGTCCGGCTCCAGCCACACCGCGCCGCGCACCCCCGCCACCAGTGCGGGCGCATCGGGCAGCCGGACGATGGGGGCGGGCCGGGTGTGCATGGCGGTACTATAGGCCATTCGGCGGCGGGAGACAGGGGGGGAAGACCAAGAGGCAATTCCGTTGATATATCCCATGAGATGTCACATACTATGAAGCATGAATCGGGTCGTTCTCGACACTTCCGTGGTCGCCGCGGGTTTGCGCAGCCGCACCGGGGCGTCCAACGTGGTGTTGCGGCTGGTGGCCGAACGGGAATTGGTTCCCCTGGCGACGCCATCCTTGTTTCTGGAATACGAGGATGTGCTCAAGCGTCCGGAACAACGGCTGGGGCATGGGTTGGGGCTGGCCGAAATCGACCGCTTCCTGGCTGCGCTTGCCAGCGCGGTGGAACCGGTGGAAGTTCATTTCCGGTGGCGACCGCAGTTGGCGGACCCGGCCGACGAACTGGTTCTCGAGGCGGCCGTCAACGGCCGTGCCGACTCCCTGCTCACCCACAACCTGCGGGATTTCGCGGGCGTGGCCGAGCGATTCGGGATTCGGGTGCTGCGGCCGGGCGAATTCTTGCAGGCGAGGACATCATGAGCAAGGCGACCTACCCCCTGAAGCTGCCGACCTCGGTAAAGCGGGCGGCCCAGCGCTTGGCCCGCGAGGACGGTGTTTCGCTCAACCAGTGGATCGCTGCGGCGGTCGCCGAAAAGGTGGGGGCGGTCGAGACGGCGGCGCTGTTCTTCAAACGCCATGCCGGCGATGCGCGGCCGGAAGACATGCTGCCTTTCCTCGATGCGGCTCCGGACGGGCCGCCTTCTCCCGAGGACCACATATAGCGCTCAGCGCAGCATCCCGCCCGCCACCGCGTTGATGACCAGACCCAGCATGAAGTCGAGGGCGACCACGCCGGCGGCGGTGGCGGGGGGCAGGTCGAAGGCGACGCGGGCGATGAACCAATTGTAGGCCAGGATCAGGCTGAGCGCGATCAAGGCCAGCAGGGCCGTCGGGTCGCGGGCCAGCAGGCCCACCGCGTTCAGCATCAGGATCGGCAGGTAGACCCCGTTCTGCAGCACCGAGGCCCAGTTGTAGGCGACGATGAAGCCCGGATAGCGCTCGCCCTTGTCGAACAGGCGGGCGATTTCCAGGGCGATCACGGGAAACAGCAGCCACTGCACGGCGTAGGCCGCCAACTCGATGCCCAGGTAGCGGAGGAAGGGAACCTCCTCGCCCACCGCCCCGGCCGAAAAGCGCAGCAGCAGCATGGCGAGGAACAGCGGCAGCACCAGGCCGGCCGCCCAGAAGGAGCGCCAGAATCCGCCCAGGGAGGTGTCGAACCAAGCCATCCCGGAGGCATCCATCTGCGCCAGCCGCCAGGCGCCATAGAGCGAACGGACGACTTCGGCCCCGGAAATCATCGCGAAAAGAAGCCTTCCAGCACCGCCTCGTAGATGGCGGCGAGGGCCTCGATATCGGCCGCGGGGACGTTTTCGTCCACCTTGTGGGCGCTCTCGCCCACCATGCCGAATTCCACCACCGGGGCCATGTCCTTGATGAAGCGGGCGTCCGAGGTGCCGCCCGAGGTGCTGAGTTCGGGGTGAAGCCCGGTAACCTCGTGCACGGCCCGGCCGATCAGGTCGCTCAAGAGCCCGGGCGGAGTGAGGAAGGACTCGCCGGAAACGTCGAAGGCCAGGTCGTACCGCCCGCCGATGCGCTCGCAGCGTTTCCCGATCCAGTCCTTCAGCGAGGCCCCGCTAATGACGTTGGTGGCCGGGTTGCCCACGTCGACCGAGGTGACCGCCAGGGTGGAGGCCTCGAAATGCTCCGACCCCCGGTCGAGGGGATCGTCCACCATCGCCAGCAGCATGCGCATCAGGCGGGGAATGGGATTGTCGGCCCGCTGCGGATAGCCCACGTGGCCCTGCACCCCATGCACGGTGAGCGCCGCGTTGATGCTGCCGCGCCGGCCGATCTTCATCATTTCCCCCAGGCGGGAGGGGCAGGTGGGCTCGCCCACCAGGCAGGCGTCCATGGCCTCGCCCTTGGCGCGCATCCAGGACAGCATCTTGGGCGTGCCGTTGATCGCCGGGCCTTCCTCGTCGCCGGTTATCAGCAAGGAGATGGAGCCGCCGAAGTCCGGTCCCCGCCGGGCGATGAACCGGCCGGCCGCCGCCGCGAAGCAGGCCACCGCCGCCTTCATGTCGGAAGCGCCGCGGCCGTAGAGCCTGCCGTCCTTCACCTCGCCGCCGAAGGGATCGACGGTCCAGGCGCCCGCGTCGCCCACCGGCACCACGTCCGTATGGCCGGCGAAGCAGAACACCGGACCGGAGGTGCCGATGCGGGCATAGAGGTTGTCGACGTCCGGCGTCCCTTCCTGGCTGAACGGCAGGCGGGTGCAGGCGAAGCCCAGGGGCTTCAGGGACTGTTCCAGCACCCCCAGCGCCCCGCCTTCCGCGGGCGTCACGGAAGGACAGCGGATCAGGGCCTGGGCGAGAGCGAGGGGGGAGAGGGGAGTCATGCGAATGCAGCGATCCGGGTCTTGAGGCTGCCCAGATCCTCGGGGCAAAGGGCGACGATGCGGTCTATCCGGCGGGCGGCCTCCTCGGCAAGGGCTTTCCGCCCGCCGCCGGGGCCCGAGGCAACGCCTCGGTCTCTGGCGAAGGGCTCGAAATAGACTTCCTTCACCTGGGTTTCACCACGAATGGCGGCCCATTGCCAATCCTTGGGCAGGTCGTGACCGGCCAAAACCCAAGCCTCCAACTCCTGCCAGGCGTTCTCGGCGATCAGGACGGCGGGCGACGCCTCCCCCTCCAGTTCGTTCAGACGGCCGCGTCGGCCCGGCAGGCCGTCCCGGTCGACGCAGAGGAGGAAGAGGTCGACCATCCCCCGGTAGCGTTCCAGGATTTCGGCGATCCGCTCGGACTTCAGGGCCTCCGCGACCCCGCCCAGCAACGGGTCCTTGCAGACCTCGACCTTGGCCCTCGGCTTCCCGAGAACTTCCAGCAGTGCCTTGACGATGGGCTTCAGGATGTACTGGTCCTTGCGGAAGTCCTCCGGGATGACGAGCACCCTCATGCCGAAGGTTCCTCGTCCGCGTCGGTGAAGGCGACCGCGTCCTCCAGCCAGCCGGAGGCGTAAAGCCGCCGCAGGTCCTGCTTCCGGATCAGCTCCGCGGCGCCGGGAATGTCGACGATCCGTTTGATGCGGCCTTCCGGGTGATCCGGCAGGCGATACACCAACGAGGCATGCTGAAGCGAATCCGGTTCGCCACCACCTGCTCGATCAGTTGCAGCAGCAGGTGCAGGCGGGCCGGATGGATGCCGTTGTCGATCTCTTCGAAGAAGTAGAACGACGCCGGATGCGGCCCCAGCAGGGCGGCGATAATGGCGAGGAAGCGCAGGGTGCCGTCGGAGGCGCTGTAGGCGGTGATCTTGCGACCGGAGCGTTCCACCAGCATCAGCATGATGCGGCCGGTGGGATCGGCCGGGAACTCGAAATCGGCGGCGTCCATGGGAGTCAGTTCGCGCACCCAGTCCAGCAGGGTCGCCTTGCTTGTCTCGTCCTGGCAGATGGCGTGCAGCACCGAGGCCAGGTTCTCCCCTCGGTCGCCCAGGATGGTCTGGCCGGGAAGGGACGGCCGGCGCATGGCTTCCGGATTGAGGTCGAGGAAACGCATGCTGCCGAGCTCATGCCGCACACGAACACCTGCTTCGGGATCGCCGATGAACTTCGCTCCTTCATCTAGAACCATTGAGAGGATCGGACCGGACTCCCGAATTTCGATCACGTTCCCCAATGAACCAAGCAAGGTAGCGGCAACCGCATACACCATCGTGGCTGTGGCTGCATATGCTGGCGAAGTCCCGCTTCCCATGGCGTAGGCTTGGAATGCAAAATGGCCGCCTCCTTGAGGAGATCCAAGATTTGCAAGAGGGAAGTACAATGATTCATAAATTGTTCTCGGGGATTCTCCGGAAACATCTGCAGTTACTCGAATATTATATTCGAATTCACGATAATTTTCAGAGGTAACAACATTTGTTATGAGCGAGGCGTCGCATCGTGCTTCGACATCTATTCGAAGAAAATGCTTCGAATCAAAAAATATTTCTCGATTTCCTCCGCGAATTCCGGCCCAGATCTGCTCCCCGCCCGGTCCGTACTTTTCCCCGATGATCTCGGCCAGGGAGTAGCCGCGCGAGATGCCGTGCAGGAAGCGGAGTGCGTCACGGATATTGCTTTTTCCCGCCGCGTTGGCGCCGACGAGAACCGTCAGCGGCCCCAGGTCCAGGGTCGCCTTGCGGAAGTTCTTGAAGCCTTCGAGTTCCAGCCGCGTCAGCATCGGCGGGCCTCCGGGTGAAAGACCGGATCACTCTAGTTCAGGCCTGCCGCCCCGGCAATCGGGGATCAATCCCTGAGCAGCTCGTTGATCGAGGTCTTGGAGCGGGTCTTCTCGTCGACCTTCTTGACGATCACGGCGCAGTAGAGGCTGGGGCCGGGGGTGCCGTCGGGGAAGGGCTTGCCGGGCATGGCGCCCGAGACCACCACCGAATAGGCAGGCACGCGGCCGTAGTGCACCTCGCCGGTCGCCCGGTCGACGATCTTGGTGGAAGCGCCGATATAGACGCCCATCGAAAGCACCGAGCCTTCCTCGACCACCACGCCTTCCGCCACTTCGGCACGGGCGCCGATGAAGCAGTTGTCCTCGATGATGACCGGGCCGGCCTGCAG
>JAMOBD010000046.1 GCA_039908345.1 Magnetospirillum sp. WYHS-4 | reverse complement strand
ACGGCCACGATATCCGTGCATGCGTTCGCCTATTCAGTTCACCGTTCCGCCCCCGCCGTGCAGTTGCGGATCGTAAGGGGGAACCAGGACGCCCATGGCCTGGGTCAGCGCGTGGGACAAGTCGGCATCGGGGGGCACGATCAGCGTGACCTCGGACAGGGCGACTCCTTCCGAGCACAGGACGACCTGGAGATGGTGCCCGCCCGGCGGCGACGCTTCTCGAACCGCGAGGTTCTCGCAAGCCGAATGGGACGCCTGGGCGCGCGGCGGCTCGAAGTGGACCGCGATGAAGGCTTCCCCGCGCGGAACTTCTGCCGCCGGGCGGGCCACGAAGCGGGCGCGCGGACCGAAGCCGTTGCCGACCTGCAACGCGGCGGCGGCCTTCGCCTCCCAACCGGCAGGCGCGCCCAGGACGACCACCGAGACATCGCCATCGGAAGCCGCATGGCCGAATATCCGGTCGATGCCGCTGCTCTTGTAGTCGAAGGTCATGATGGGCCCGGTACAGGCCGCCAGGACGATCCCAGCCAGCAGAGAAAGAATCTTGTTCATGGCGAAATTCCCATCTGGAGCACTGCGCCGGGAATTATACACCCGGCGGAGTTCCCCCGTCTCCCGGCAAGGCAACGCCGAGAACGCAACCCGGCCCCCCGCCTGCGGACTGCGCCCACCACGCCTTTGGGGCCCGCCGTTGCGGCGGCGTTCGAAAGGTGGCAAGGTGACGCCTTACCGATAGGAAGGGCCTCGCGATGATTCGTTTCTTCAAGCACTTCGCCGCATCTGCCGGTCTGCTGGCGCTCGCCGCATGCGGCGACCCCACCAAGGCCGACCTCGTCTCGAAGGCTCAGGGCGCCGATACGCGGGCCAAGCTGGAAGCGGCTCTTGGCAAGCCGTCCGACCTGTCCAAGCTGGGCCCCATCGAGAAATGGACCTACAAGGCCAAGGACGGCGAGGTGATCTTCGTCATTACCGGCGAGGCCGTTGCCCTGCAGGCCGCCAACTGATCCGCCAAGAAAGTCCGGGATGTCCATTTTCAAGAAGCTTCTGGTCATCCTGCTGACCGTCTCGCTGCCACCGCTGGTCTTCATCAGCGCACTCGACAAGCGTGCGACGGAAGCCCTGAGCCGAGAACTGATCCTGGACCATCGCACGGCGCAGATCGAACAGGCGAAGGAGGAACTGGACCGCATCCTCAGGGCGGCCAGCGCCCTGATCGAGGCCGGGCGGCGGGAAACCGCCGCCGACACGGACTCCCTGTTCGACAGCGTGATGCTGCCCGCCGACTGGACATCAACCGCCTCGCTGTCCCTGGTCGAGGCGGATTCCGGCCGTCTCGCGGCGCGGCGCGGCCCCCCGGAGATCACGGGCGAAGCCCTGGCCGCCGAAGGTCGGGCCGGCAGTCACCCCCTGATTTTGCGGGTCGAGGTTCCGACGTCGGTGGTTCTCGCCCGCACCGCGATTTCCGAACAGCGCGCCCGCAAGCGCCTGGCCCATCAGACGACCATCGCCGCCTCCAGCGTCGTGGTCTTCGGCTTGGTGGCGATCATCTTGTCCTACCTGGGATCGCGGGCGGTAACCCGTCCGGTGGTCGAATTGACCGAGACGGCACGCCGACTTGCCGACGGCGACCTGAAGGCACGGGCCGACATCCGTACCGGCGACGAGTTGGAACAACTGGGCGACAGCTTCAACATCATGGTACCGAAGCTGCAGGATCGCTTCCGCATGCGGGAGGCTCTGTCGCTCGCCATGGAGGTGCAACAGCATCTGCTGCCCGAGGCCTCTCCCTCCATCCCCGGCTTCGACATCGCCGGCCGCAGCATCTACTGCGACGAGACGGGAGGCGACTATTACGACTTCATCCAATTTTCCCAGTTGGACGACTTGCATTTGGGCGTCGCGGTCGGTGACGTGACGGGCCACGGAGTCGCGGCGGCGCTCCTGATGACCACCGCCCGCGCCCTGCTGCGCAGCCATGCCGCCACGCCGGGCAGCCTGTCTGAACTGATGACCGCCATCAACCGCCACCTGTCCGCCGACACCCACGCCGGTCGCTTCATGACCCTGTTCTACGGCGTCGTCGAAGCCAGAAACCACCGCTTCCGCTGGGTGAGCGCCGGCCACGAGCCGGCCTTGCTCTTTAGCCCGGAGAGCGACGGATTCGTGGAACTGGCGGGCTCCGATATCCCACTCGGCATCGACGGCAACTGGCAGTACCACGAGGAATCCCGTGATGCCTGGCGGCCGGGCGAGATCGTCACCATCGGTACGGACGGCATCTGGGAGAGTCGCAATCCCCGCGGGGAGATGTTCGGCAAGGACGCACTCAAGTCGGTGATCCGCAAGCATGCCCACTTGTCCGCCGACCAGATCTGCGATGCCATCGCCCGCACGCTGCGCAGCTTCCGCCAGGACCGGGCCCAGGAAGACGACGTGACCCTGGTGGTCATCAAGGCCACCTAGGGCAAGGGGCGCCGGCTAGCCCCCGCGATCGCATTGCGCTATGCTGCCGACATGGCACGCAATACCAAGGCCCTGGTCACTCTGCTGATTGGCGAGCCGGCCTATCGCGAGGAATGGGAGCGGCAGGTTGAGCCGACGTGGCGGCAATACGCGGCCCGGCACGGCTACGACATCGTGGCCATCGACCGCCACATAGACGACTCGCCACGTGGCCGCGAACGGGCGCGCAACTGGCAGAAGTGCCTGATCCTGGAGCATCCGGATGTCCAGCCTTACGACGACGTGGTATGGCTGGACGCCGACATTCTGATCAATTTCCTGGCCGCGCCGTGCATCGTGGAAGCCAACGCGAGACGGGGGGTTGGGCTGGTGTCCTACGGTACCTTGTACGACACGCCCCATATCCACGCGGCCTTGGTGGAACGTCAGGCGCGCCTTGGCGATCCGGAAGCAACGATTCCCACCATCGCCGACATCTACCGCGCCGCCGGCCTTTCGCCGGCCCCCACCCTGGCCAATACCGGAGTGATGGTCCTGTACCGGCCACGGCACGCGGCGGCGCTACGCCATGTCTACGACACCTACGAAGAAAATCCCCGTACCGCCAAGGAAGAGTTTCCGCTGTGCCATTACCTCTACGGGAATGGATTGGCGGCCGATCTCGACCGCCGTTTCAACTGGCCTTGGTTGTACCATGTGATCGAGCGCTACCCGTTCCTGCTGAACGATGCCTATCGCAACGACCGGCGGCTGGTGGCGCTTTGCGTCAATTCGGCCTGGGCCAATTCCTGGTTCCTGCATTTTACCGGCGACCAACCCGCCACCCGTCATCATGCGGTGCTGGTCATGACCTGGGCGGCGCTGGGGGATGCCGTGCGCAAGATCATCGACAACCTGGGTTGAACCCGTGCCGGCTCACCCCTCGTCCAGAAACCCCGAATCCGGGTTCTTTTCGGAGAAGCCCAGGAATTTCCAGGTACGGCGCATGTGTTCGGGCAAGGGGGCGAAGACTTCCAGGATACCGCCGGCCGGGTGCGGAATGCGGATGGCGCGGGCGTGCAGGTGCAACTTGCGGCTCAGCCCCTCGCCATCCAGAAAGGCCTTCTGGGCGCCGTACTTGCCGTCGCCGTGGATCGGCGTCCCCAAGCCCTCCGCCGCATGGACGCGCAGTTGGTGGGTGCGCCCGGTGAGCGGTTCCATGGCCAACCAGGCAGCGCTCGCCCCAGCCCGCTCGACGACGCGATAGAGGGTGGTGGCGCGCTTGCCTTCGTCGTAGTCGACCGCCATGCGTTCGCCGGCACGGCCGGGCAGTTTGGCGATGGGCAGGCTGATCTTGCCCATGGCGCGTTCGGGCAGGCCGACCACCAGGGCCCAGTAGAGCTTGCGGGCCTCCTTGGATCGGAAGGCATCGGCCAGGAAGGCGGCGGCCCTGGCATTGCGCGCCAGCACCAGAACGCCGGAAGTATCGCGGTCCAGCCGGTGCACCAAACGGGGCCGCTCGGCCGCCTCGAACCGCAAGGCATCCAGCATGCCGTCCAGGTGCCGGTCCGTTCCCGTTCCCCCCTGCACCGCCAGCCCCGCCGGCTTGTCGATCACCAGGACCAGGGCATCCTTATGCAGGACGCGGGCCTCCAGGTCGCGGCGCTGGTTTTCCGACAGCATGGGCGCCGCCGGCTTCCTGGGCGCGGGAGCCCTCGTCGGCTCTTCCTCGCCCAAGGGCGGCACCCGCACCGTCTGGCCCGCCGCCAGGCGCTGGCTGGCCTTGACGCGCTTGCCGTCGACCCGCACCTGGCCGGTGCGCAGCCACTTTTCCAGGCGCCCGTGAGTGACCTGGGGGAAATGGCGGCGGAACCAGCGATCAAGCCGCAGGTCACCTTCGTCGTCCGCGACCGCCTTGGTAAGAACGCCCGTCATGCCAGTAGCGCCCGCACCACCGCCAACCCGGCGAAGAAAGCCGCCAAGCCCAGCCCCACCGAGGCCGCCACATAAAGCGCCGCCCCCAACCCGTCGCCTCGTTCGACCAGCACGAAGATATCCATGGAAAATGTCGAGAAGGTAGTAAATCCGCCAAGAACGCCAACCACCAGAAAGGCGCGCGTCTCCTGGGTGGCGGACCAGGACAGGGCCATCAGCTCGATCAGCCCCCCCAGCAGGAAGCCGCCAAGGAGGTTGACCGCCAGGGTCCCGAAGGGGAACCCGCCCCCAAGCCATGCCCCCATCAGCACCATCACGAGATAACGGGCTACCGACCCCAAGGCCCCGCCGGCCGCCACCGCGGTCAATATCCTCGCGTCCATGGTCATGCCATTTCCACCGGTTCTCCGTCGACGCCGGGCAGCAGCCGGCGGTCGAACAGGCTGACGAGGTTTTCCGGCGAAACCGGCCGGCCGATCAGGTAGCCCTGTACCTCGTCGCACCCCTGGGCGCGCAGGAACAGGGCCTGCTTCTCGTTCTCCACCCCTTCGGCGATGACCCGTATGCGCAAGGTTTGGGCCATGGCGATGATCGCCGAGACGATGGCGACGTCATCGCTGTCCTCGGCCATGTCCTGAACGAACGTCTTATCGATCTTCAAGGAGTCGATGGGCAACCGCTTCAGGTGGCTGAGGCTGGAATAGCCGGTGCCGAAATCGTCGATGGAGATATGCACGCCCATGGCCCGCAACTCGTGCAGCATGGCGGCGGCTTCGTCGACGCGTGGCATGACGGCGCTTTCGGTGACCTCCAATTCCAGCCAGCGCGGATCGAGATTGGACGATTCCAGGGCGTCGCGCACCGTGGCCACCAGATCGCATTGCAGAAATTGGCGGGCCGAAATGTTGACCGCCACCCGGGTCGGCGGCAGCCCCAGATCCTGCCACTCGCGGTTTTGCCGGCAGGCGGTATGCAGCACCCATTCGCCGATGGGACCGATCAGGCCGTTGGCCTCGGCCAATGGAATGAAATCCGACGGCGGCACGACGCCCAATTCCGGATGATGCCAGCGGATCAGGGCCTCGACTCCGGACAGCCGTCCACTCCCCATGTTGACCTTGACCTGGTAAGCCAGCAGAAACTCGTCGCGTGCCAGGGCGTGGCGGAGACTTGTTTCCATGGCCAGCCGTTCCAGCGACAGGGCATTCATGGTGGAGGAATAGAGCTGGTGGGCGTTGCGTCCCAGGTCCTTGGCCCGGTACATGGCCGTATCGGCGTTCTTCAGGAGCCCTTCCGCGGTCATGGCATCGTCGGGATAGAGGCTGATGCCGATGCTGGCCGTGACGAACATCTCGCTGCCGTCGACATAGAGCGGCTGCTTGATCTCCTCGATGATGCGGCGGGCCAGGCGGACCGCGTCGTCGATTTGCTCGACCTCGGGCAGCAGCACGGAGAATTCGTCCCCCCCCAGGCGTGCCACCGTGTCGCCCTCGCGGATCGCGGTGATCAGGCGTTGTGCCACCGTCTCCAGAACCCGGTCGCCGGCGGAATGGCCGAGGGTGTCGTTGATCCGCTTGAACATGTCGAGGTCCAGCAGCATCACCGCCATGCGATGTTCGTGCCGGTGGGCGTTGGCCATGGCCACCGCCAGGCGATCGGTGAACAGGCGCCGGTTGGGCAACCCGGTCAGCACGTCGAAATAAGCCAGATTCTTGATGCGCTCCTCGGCCTTCTTGCGTTCCGTGATGTCGCTGAAGATGGCCGCGTAGCGCTGGATCTTGCCGTCATCTCCGTGAATGGCCGTGATGGTCAGCCACTCCGGAAAAACCTCGCCATTCTTGCGGCGGTTCCATATTTCACCCTGCCACTGCCCATCCTGGGCCAGGGTGTCCCAGAGAATCCGGTAGAATTCCTGATCGTGCCGCCCCGAACTCAGCAGCCGGGGGTTCTGGCCGACCACTTCGTCGGAGTCGTAGCCGGTCAGTGTCGTGAAGGCCGGATTGACCATCTCGATCAGCCCGGCCGCGCTGACGATCATGATGCCGTCCAGAGAGGCCTCGATGACCTTGTGAGCCAGCATCAGGTTGCGTTCGGAGCGCTTCAGCGCGATGTCGCGCTCGCCCAAGGCCGCCTCGAGCTGGTGGACGTATTCGTACTGCACGCTCTGCAGGATGTCGGAAAAGGACAGAAGCCCGACCATCAGGCCGCCCTCGCCGGTCACCCCAAGGTGGCGCACGTGGTAGCGTTCCAGCATGTCGCGGGCGTTCAGCAAAGGGGAGTCGTGGGGCACCGTGATCATCGGCCGGCTGGCTACCGCGCCCACCGTCTCCGGCATGGTGCGGGTGGCGATCAGGCGCACCAAATCCCGTTCGGTGACGATACCCGGCTCCTCGTCTCCGGCCCCGGTCACCACGGCTGCGTCGACTCCGGATTCGCGCATACGCCGCGCCGCCTCGTTCAAATCGGCGGTGCCCGGAATGACCACCAGCGGCCGATTGAGCGCCGAGCCCACGTCGCGCAGGAAGAGGAAATGCTCGACCCCCTGGTTGAGGATGACGTCGGTCTGGGTGACGATGCCGATCACCTTTCCCCGATCATCCTCCACCAGCAGGTGGCGTACCCCTTCCTCCTTGAACCGCCCCCCGACCTTGTTGACCGAGACCTTGCCCGACACGGTCTTGACCGGCTTGCTCATCACCGTGGAAACCGGGACGTCCAGGGACGCTCTGTCGCTGAAGTCCAGGCGCAGCGCGTCCCGTTCCGTCCAGATTCCGACCGGCGTGTCGCCATCCATGACGACGATGGAACTGCAGCGTTCCTCCTGCATGCGCCGCGCCGCCTCGCGCAGGCGCAGGCCAGGGGAACAGGCGAGAATCTGGGTATGGGCGATGCGCTCCACGGGCACATCGCTGGAAGAATGGCCAAGAACGGTCTTCACGGCGGTCTGCATGGCGGGAGTTATAGCCCCGATCTCCAGCCCTGTCCCTAGTCTTGTGACATCTGGAAGGCGAGGATTGCCGCCGTGGCCGCCACGTTCATCGACTGGATGTTGCCCGCACCGGACAGAGTCACCACCTTCTCGCAAGCTTGCAAGGTCGCGGAAGACAGGCCGTGCTCCTCGTTGCCCAACACCAGAGCGATGGGACGAGGGCCCCGGCGATGCAGGTCCTGGGGACGAAGAACCCTCCCCTGCCCCAGGGCCGTGCCCACGACCCGGAAATGGTCCTTCAACCGCTTGAGCGCAATGGGCAGGCGCACCGCCCGCCAGATTCCCACATATTCCATGCCACCTTCGGAGACCCGCCAGGCGGACTCGGAAGGCCCGGCTTGGTCCGGGCTGTCGGAGATCACCAGGCGCGGCATGCCGAAAAAGGCCAGCGTCCGCACGATGGCCCCCAGGTTGTGGGGATTGCCCACCCCGTCCAGAAAGACCAGCGGATCGCCCGACGCCGCCCAGAGCTTGGCCTCCTCGGTATCGAAAGCGGGCACGACGGGCGGCCGGGTGATGGCCAGGATGCCGCCGTGCAGCGGGCTGCCGCCGATACGGCCCAGTTCCTCGGCCTCCACGAAGCGGTAGGGACGGTGCAGGCGGGCCAGTTGGCGGCAGAGTTCCTCCGTCTCTCCCTTGAGGCGTTCGTCCAGGTAGAGCCGTTCGACGGCTTCCGGCCGCTTGGCGAACAAGGCCCGCACCGCCGGCAAGCCGGCGATACGAAATGCGTCGCGGTCGAGCGCCACGCGCGACGGCGGCGAAGACACTTGCGGCTGCGGCGTGGGCGAGCGGCGGATGGGCTTGCGGGGCATGGGGGTCCTGTGTTCTACCATCGGGTTATGCCCCGCCTGATCCTGTTCAACAAGCCTTATGGCGTGCTCGCCCAGTTCAGCGGCGAAGGGGAGACTCTGGCCAAGTACGTTCCGGTCCCCGGGGTCTACCCAGCCGGACGCCTGGACAAGGACAGCGAGGGCCTGCTGGTGCTGACCGACCAGGGCCCGTTGCATGCCCGCATCGCCGACCCCAGGCACAAGCTGCCCAAGATCTACCTGGTCCAGGTGGAAGGCGTTCCGACCCCGGAGGCGCTGAAGGCCCTGCGCCAGGGCGTCACCCTCAACGACGGCCCCACCCGCCCGGCCGAAGCGCGGTCCATCCCCGAGCCCGAAGGCCTGTGGCCGCGCAACCCGCCGGTCCGCTTCCGTGCCGCAATTCCCACCTTCTGGATCGAACTGACGTTGCGCGAGGGCCGCAATCGCCAGGTCAGGCGCATGACGGCGGCGGTGGGCTTTCCGACGCTACGCCTGATCCGCTGGGCTGTGGGAGACTGGACGCTGGAAGGCCTGGCTCCCGGCCTGTGGCGGGAAGTCGCTGTTCCCGCCGGCCGTCGAAAGCTATGATCGATCCTTCCCCGTTCAAGGAGTCAGCCATGGGATATGCAGCTACCTTCATGCTCCAAGCGGCGGAAATCGCCGGCCGGATCGACACCGCTCTCATCGAGGAGATGGTCGTCATCCTGAAAGAACTGCGCGCCGCCGACGGCCGGCTGTTCCTGGTCGGCGTGGGCGGCAGCGCCGCCAACTGCAGCCATGCGGTCAACGACTTCCGCAAGCTCTGCGACATCGAGGCCTATACCCCGGTGGACAACGTCTCGGAACTGACGGCGCGGACCAACGACGATGGGTGGGAATCGGTCTTCGCCAACTGGCTGAAGGGCAGCCGCGCCAAGGCCAAGGATGCCCTGATGGTATTTTCCGTTGGCGGCGGCAATCTGGAAAGGAACGTCAGCCCCAACATCGTGCGCGCCATCCAGGAAGCCAAGGCGCGCGGCATGAAGGTGCTGGGCGTGGTCGGACGCGACGGCGGCTACACCAAGCAGGCCGGCGATGCGGTGGTGGTCGTTCCCACCGTCGACGCCGCCACCGTCACCCCCCAGTCCGAGGCCTTCCAGGCCGTGGTCTGGCATTGCCTGGTCTCCCACCCAGACCTGGCCGTCCAGAAGGCCCATTGGGAAAGCCTGGAGAAGAAATGAAACCCGCCGTCTTCCTGGATCGCGACGGGGTTCTGGTCCGGCCCGTGGTGCGGGACGGCAAGCCCTATGCGCCGCTGGCCGCCGACGACATGGAACTGCTGCCCGGCGCGGCGGCGGCGGTGGCACGGCTCAAGAAGGCCGGTTTCTTCCTGGTTGTGGTCACCAACCAACCCGACGTGGCCCGAGGGGACCTGGACCGCGCCGTGGTCGAGACCATGCACGCGCGATTGCTGGACTGGCTGCCCCTGGACGCCGTCCGCACCTGCTGGCACGACGACCGGGACGGGTGTTCCTGCCGCAAACCAAAGCCCGGTCTGCTGCTGGACGCCGCCGCCGACTTCGCCATCGATCTGGCCGCCAGCTACATGGTGGGCGATCGCTGGCGCGACGTGGAAGCCGGCTTGGCCGCGGGCGTCCGCACGGTCTTCATCGACTACGGCTGGTCCGAGAAGCGCCCGCCGGCGCCGGACTTCGTCGTAGGATCGGTGGCGGAAGCGGCAGCAATCGTTCTCGGTTCCTGACCGGGGCCAACAGGCGCCTCGACGCCGGGACCCGACCCGCGATCCGGATCGCGTGAACCGCCACGCCGCGCCGATCCTTTCCGCTTGGCATCCGGCGAAAGTCAGCGTGGCGGCAGCTTGCAGAATCCCTGGGCGGGGACATTCAGGGCGGCATTGAACTTGCTGGACAGGTTCTGGAAGGCGATCAGGCCGGTCAGGTCGACGATGGCGTCCTGGTCGAAATGAACCTTCAGACGCCCCATCATCTCGCCGGTCACTTCGCGGTCGGTGACGGTCACGGCCTCCGCATAGTCCAGCGCCGCCCGCTCCCGGTCGTCGAACAACGCGCTGTCGCGCCAGTGGTCGAGGGCGTTCACCTTCTCGGGGCTGGCGCCCCTCTTGAGCAGGGTTGCCGAGTTGATGTCGATGCAGAAGGGACAGTGGTTGATCTGCGATACCCGCACCGTCAGCAGCGAGCGCAGCTCCGGCGAGATCGGCGAACGCTTGCGGTTCACGGCCCCGTAAAGCAGCGCCACCCCGGCGAAGACCAGCGGCGAACGTCCCCACAACAAGGCGGGATCGAGAACGGCGCCATAGGTATGCTTCTGCTTCCAGAAGAACAGGCGAACGAACCAGGGATAGTCGGATAGGCGCTTGGCTTCGATATGCATGGGCGGCTGTGTACCCTTGCGGCGGGGGCCGCGGCAATTCAAATCTAATTGACCGGAACGGCAAAGCGCCTATCAATGTCGCCATGATCCCGCCCCTCGTCTGGCTCCTGATCGACGACCGCGCCGGCAACCGCAGCCAGGTGATGGGCGTCGCCCAGGTCCTGGGACTTCCCTACATCAAGCAGGAATTGGAATACACGGCGGCCGGCGCCCTGCCCAACATGGTGCTCGGCGCCTCCTTCCACGGTCTGACCAAGAACAGCCGCATCAACCTGGCGCCGCCCTGGCCCGACTTGGCGATCGCGGCGGGGCGGCGCACCGCGCCGGTCGCCCGCTACATCAAGGAAAAGAGCGGCGGCAAGACCTTCCTGTGCCAGATCATGTATCCGGGCGAGACCGGCATCGACGACTTCGATCTGGTAGCGGTACCGCACCATGACCGGGTACCGCCGCTGCCCAACTTCCTGCCCATCACCGGCGCGCCCCACCCCGTGACTCCCCAACGTTTGGCCGAATCCCGCCAGGATTGGGAGGATCGCCTGGAGCCCCTGCCTCGCCCCCGCATCGCCCTGATCGTCGGCGGCAGCACCAAGCGCCGCGAATTCACCGCGCCGCTGGCCCGCGAACTGGGGGAAAAGGTGGCGGCGATGGCCCGCAAGACCGGGGGCTCGCTGCTGGTCACCACCAGCCGGCGCACCGGCGAAGGGGCACGGCAGGCCTTGCTGGAAGCCATAGCCGGTATTCCCGCCCACGTCTTCACGTGGGGTGACGGGGGCGACAATCCCTATTTCGGCTATCTCGCCCTGGCCGACGCCATCGTGGTGACCGGGGATTCGGTATCCATGTGCTCGGAGGCCTGCGCCACGGCGGCTCCGGTCTATATCTTCGCTCCCAAGGCGCTGACCGTGCACAAACACGGGGTGCTGCACCAGGAACTCTATGCGAAGGGCTACGCCCGCCCCCTGGAAGAAAAACTGGATGCCTGGAGCCACGAACCGCTCAACGCCGCCACCCCCATAGCCGCCGAAATCCGTCGACGCCTAGGCCTCGTATGACACCCGGCCGCCTGACCGTCACGATGTGCGGTGCCGAGGTGTTGACCATGGCAGGTGCCTTCGCCTTCCCGGCGTTGCTCCCCGGATTCTTCGACGGCTGGGGCCTGACGCCCACCGAGGCGGGCTGGATCTCCGGCATCTACTTCGCTGCCTACGCGGTGGCGGCGCCGGTACTGCTCAGCCTCACCGACCACCTGGACGCCCGGCAGGTCTGGCTGGCGGGTGCCGCCGCGACGGCCCTGTCCTGCGCCGGATTTGCCCTGTTGGCCGATGGATTCTGGTCGGCGCTCGCCCTCCGGACCCTGGCCGGCGCCGGCTTGGCGGCCACCTACATGCCTGGCCTGCAAGTTCTGGTCGACCGCTACCGGGGCGCCCAGGAGGCCAGAGCCATCGCCTTCTATACCGCTTCCTTCAGCCTGGGCGTGGCCCTGTCCTTTCTGATGGCGGGAGAGGTGGGGGAAGCCATCGGCTGGCGCTGGGCCTTCGCGGTTGCCGCCCTGGCAGGCTTGGTGGCCGTGGTCTGGGTGGGAATGTCCGTCGGCCCGGTGACTCCCCACCCCGCGGGCGGAAAAACCCATTTGCTCGATTTCCGCCCGGTCCTGCGCAACCGCGAGGCGATGGGCTACATCCTCGGCTACGGTATCCATACCGGAGAACTCTTCGCCGTCCGATCATGGCAGGTGGCCCTGCTGGCCTTCGCCCTGGCCGATGGCGGCCTCCCGGCCGGCTGGCCGCAGCCGACCACGGTGGCCATGCTGGGCAGCCTGGTGGCCATGGCGGCCAGCATCGGCGTCAACGAAGTGGCCGGACGTTTTGGCCGCCGCCCCACCATCGCGGCGGCCATGATCGGCGCCACCCTCTGTGCTGCGGCGATGGCGATGCTGGCACAGGACGGCTATGCCATGGTCGCCGGCCTTCTGTTGCTCTACAGCTTCTTCATCCAGGCGGATTCGGCAGTCCTGACGGCCGGCGTGGTCGGGGTCGCGGAGGCGGGTCGGCGCGGCATCACCCTGGCGCTGCATGCCTTCGTGGGGTTCGGCTGCGGCTTCCTGGCCCCGCTTGGACTGGGCATCATCCTGGACGTGGCGGGCGGCGTCGGCGAGGGCACGGCCTGGCGGATGGCCTTCCTTGCCGTGACCGTCATCGGACTCCTGGGCCCTCTGGCGATTTTTTTGCTTCGGAAGAAAGGGTGAAGTGGACCTCGGTCCCCTTGCCGACGTCAGATTCTTCCACCCAGATGCGGCCCCCGTGTTGCGCGACGATACGCCGGCAAATGGCGAGCCCCAGGCCGGTTCCACCGCTGCTCGGCTGGTTCTGGCCCTTCCAACCGGGTTCGAAGATGCGGTCCCAATACCGGCGCTCGATGCCCATGGCGTTATCTCGAATCGAGAAGGTCCAGCTATCCTCCTCCTGAACGGCCGCGATGTGAATGGCGGGAACCGTCTCGGGCGCGGAAAAACGCACGGCGTTTTCGATGAGGTGGCGAAACAGCAGGCTGATCTGGCCGGGATCCCCAAACACCGACGGCAAGGGCGAGAAAGTGACCACAGCCTGGCGCCCAAGGAGTTCCTGTTCCAGATCGCCCATCGCCGCTTGCACGGCGATTTCCGCCTTGAAGGGGCGGAAGGGACGTGTTTCCGCCGAAACGCGAGAATAGGCGGTCAACCCGCCGATGACCAGGCGAAGCCGCATGGCGGCGCCAGTGATGAAGTCGGCCTCCTCGCGCAGTTCCGGATCGGCCGCCGGCCCCAACCGGCGGCTCAACATCTGCGAGTAGGTGATGATGTTGCGCAGCGGTTCCTGCAGGTCGTGGTTCAGGGTGCGCACCAGCCGTCCCAGTTCGGTGCTGGAATGGGTGAGTTGATCGACGCTTTCGGCCAGAGCGGTGCTGCTCTGTCGGGCATAGGTCTCGGCCTCCAGGCGCATCTCGGTCTCCGCCGCGACGTGGAGGATCAGGTGGCGCTGCGACATCAAAATCAGGCCCAGGGCAAGCAGGACCTCGAAGACATGCGCCAGCAAGAACCCCCAGACGGCTATCTCGGGAATGGGCCGCAGGAAAGGATAATCGAGCCGGTGAAGGCCCCATAGAATCAACATCAGTCCGGTGAAGGACCGGCCGCTACGCCACCCCTGGGGGTGATTGCGGATCAGGACCCAGCCGGAAAAGATCATCACCCCGCCCCCGAAGAAGTAAACGGGCAAGGTCGTGGCGAGCCACCCGGCCCCACCGAACACGGTTGCCGCCACCCAGGCAACGGGAACGACGCAACCGGCCACGATCATCCAAGGTCGCATGGGCTTTTCCAGATGAAGCAGCGTGCCGCCCAACATCATGGCCGCCGAACCGGCCTGCAGGCTTTCGGACGCAAAAGTAACGAAGGCAATCCCCGCCGTGGGCTCGGCGAACAACAGGGCATAGCGCAGTGTATGCAGACCGAAAGCCGCGGCCCACCAGCCCAGACCGGCCATGGCACCGGGCGCCCTGCGCAAGACGAGCAAGGTGGCGAACAACAGGGCGGAATCGATCATGGCCCCCGCTACCGCCGTCGGTAAGGAGAACTGTAACATCCTTACAAATTCCCGCCCCCACTGAACGAATGCCGCATTCTACATCAAGTGGGCCCCGAAGGGCAGTCGGTCGTTGGGGCCAATCCGGACGAATACGGAATGCCGCCTCCGGCGTTGCGAGACTCGTGGAGTTTTCCCATCATGTCCCTATGACTGAGGATTGGCTGGATTACTGGAATCGCGACAACAGCGTCTATGCGAGCTTCCGCCACTTGGAAGCGCACTATGATCGCCTGTTCGCCGACATCTCGCGCCTGATGCCCGCCCCTCCCTTCAAGCTGCTGGATTACGGGTGCGGCGATGCGCTGATGGCGCCCCGCCTCGCCTCCCTTGGCGCCGATGTCTTCCTGTTCGACGGTGCCGCGGCGGTCCGTGACCGCTTGCGCGCCCGCTATGCGGATTCCCAGGGAATACGCCTTCTCGACGACCTCGCCCCGGATGTCGGTCCCTTCGACGCCATCCTGCTGGTCTCGGTCGTTCAATATCTGGACCGGAAGGCAACCCCGACACTCTTCCGCAACCTTCGCCAAGCAGTCGCGCCGGATGGCTTCCTGCTGGTCGCCGATATCGTTCCTCCCGGTACGGCGGTATTCCGGGATGCTTGGTCGCTCCTCCGTTTCGGCCTCGCCAACGGCTTTCTCGCCGACGCGGCGATCGGCCTGATGCGAACCCTGTTTTCTCCCTATCGCCGCTTGCGCGGCCAATTGGGCCTGACGACCTATCGGATCGAGGAGATGACGGCCCTTCTGGCCGAATCCGGTTGGCGAGCGGAACCGCTGGCGCGGAACATCGGCCCCTCGGCACACCGCCGCTCCCTGCTTGCCAAGCCGGCTTGACCGCTTCAGGCGGGCGGCAAGGCCCCACGATCGGCCGGCACCACGATTCCCAAAGATATCACCATCTTCCAGGCCTCCTCCGAGGTCATGGACAGCGGCATCACCTCGTCACGCGGCAGATACAGGAGGAACCCCGAGGTGGGGTTGGGCGTCGTCGGCACATAGACGGTGACACAGTTTCCACCGATACTCCGGCAAATCTCCCCTTCCGACTCGCCCATCATGAAGGCGATGGTCCAGGCCCCGGAACGGGGATACTGGACCAGAACCGGCTTGCCGACCGCCCGGCTCTTCTGGGCCAGCACGGTCTCGATGATCTGTTTCAGCGCGTTGTAGACGCTGCGCACGATGGGCATGCGGCTCAACAGCCCTTCGTAGAAGCGTACCAGCAGACGCCCGAGGAATCCCGCCGTCGCGAAGCCGATCAGCGTGAGGGTGGCGACCGCGATCACCACCCCGAATCCGGGGATGCCGAAAGGCAGATAGTTTTCGGGCAGGTATTGATGGGGAATGAGCGGCGTCACCTTGCCGTCGACGAAGCGGACGAACTGCCAGACCAGCCAAAAGGTCAGCGAGATGGGCGCCGTGACTAGAATGCCGGTGATGAAGTAGTTGCGCAGGCGTACCCCCAGCCCCAAACGGGGGACTCGGTGTTCGCCGTTCGGCGCTTGCTGGCCCTGATGGGTCATTCGATCCCTATTTCTGTTGGCTCATGCGCCGGATGGTGCTTGCCAGGATGTGCAGCAGCCCCCGCACGAAGGGATCGCTCTTCTTCAACTTGTCCTCGAGCATCTGGCGGCTGACCACGATGACGGTGGACGGATCCACCACCCGGGCGGAAGCCATGCGCGGCTTGTCGTCGATCAGGGCCATCTCGCCGAAGATGCCACCCGGCCCCACGTCGCCCAAGACCTTTTCCACGCCATCGACGATCTTGAAGATCTCGATCCGCCCGGTTTGAACCACATAGGCCACGTCGCCCTGGTCCCCTTCGCGGAAAACCGATGCGCCCTCGCCATAGGTCTTTCGGTTCAGAACAACTTCGTGCGCCATTCAGGCCCCCTTGGACGATTGCGCGGTCCCCCAACCGCCGTTAAGCCTATCATAGGGCAAAACCGACGGGGCAGGAAGCATGGGTCGAGAATATCCGAAACAACCGATGATAGGAGTGGGCGCCGTGGTCTGGCGGGACGGCAGGGTCCTGCTGGTCAAGCGGGCCAAACCGCCATGCCAGGGGCAATGGAGCCTGCCCGGAGGCCTGCAGGAAGTCGGCGAGACCGTCGGCGAGGCCGTCCGCCGGGAATTGGCCGAGGAAGCAGCCCTGACCATCGAGATTCTTGGGATTGTCGACGTCCTCGACTACATCGAGCGGGACGACGAGGGCCGTGTCCATTACCACTACACCCTGATCGACATGCTGGCGCTGGCGCCCGAAGGCGAGGCGGTGGCCGGCGGCGACGCGGCGGAGACCGCTTGGTTCCGTCCCGAGGATCTGGCCACCCTCGCCCTGCCTCCCGGCACCGAACGGGTGGTACGGAAGGCCGGGGAGATGCTGCGTCAAGAACGCCCCGACGCTTCCCAGGGCCCCGGCTGTTCTGCTAGACAGGACTCCTGTTCTTCGGCGGAGGTACCCGGGCGATGAGCGTGGATCATTCCTTCGACGTGCTGGTGATCGGCAGCGGCGCGGCGGGTCTGGACTTGGCGCTGACCCTGTCCCGGTCGGTGGACAGCGTCGCCGTGCTGGCCAAGGGGCCCCTCAAGGAAGGAAGCACCTATTACGCCCAGGGTGGCATCGCCGCCGTGATGGACAACAAAGACTCCCTCGATTCCCATGTCGAGGATACCCTGATCGCCGGCGGCGGCCTCTGCGATCCGGACGTGGTGCGCTTCGTGGTCGGGAACGCGCCGACGGCCATCGCCCGGCTGGCCGAATATGGCGCCCATTTCGACCTGCGCGAGGAAGAAGGCCATGCCAACGAATACCACCTGACCCGCGAGGGCGGCCACAGCCACCGCCGGGTCGTCCATGCCGCCGACGCCACCGGCCAGGAGGTGGAGAACACGCTGGCCGCGCAGGTGGCGCGACGGTCCAATATCCACCTGCTGGAACACTGCAACGCCGTCGACCTGATCCGCGAAAGGATTCCGGGTGGGCGGCGCGGCCGCTGCGTCGGAGCCTACGCCTTGGACACCCGCGAGGGTCACGTGATCCTGCTACGCGCCAAGGCGGTGGTTCTGGCGACCGGCGGGGCGAGCAAGGTCTACCTCTACACCAGCAACCCCGACGTGGCGACCGGGGACGGCATCGCCATGGCTTGGCGCGCCGGCTGCCGGGTGGGCAACATGGAATTCTCGCAGTTCCACCCCACCTGCCTCTACCACCCGCAAGCCAAGTCCCAGCTCATCACCGAAGCGGTGCGCGGCGAAGGCGGGCTGCTGAAGCTGCCCGACGGATCGCGCTTCATGGACCGCTTCGACAGCCGTGCCGAATTGGCACCCCGCGACATCGTAGCCCGCGCCATCGACCACGAGATGAAGCGGCTCGGCATCGACTGCGTCTACCTGGACATCAGCCACCGGCCGGCCGACTTCGTGAAGGGGCACTTCCCCAACCTCTACCAGAAGTGCCTGGAATTCGGCCTCGACATGACCCGCCAGCCGATCCCGGTGGTCCCCGCCGCCCATTATACCTGCGGCGGCGTGGTCACCGACCTGCGTGGCCGTACCGACGTGGAGAACCTCTACGCCATCGGCGAGGTCGCCTACACCGGCCTGCACGGCGCCAACCGCATGGCCAGCAACTCGTTGCTGGAATGCCTGGTCTTCGCCGCCGCCGCCGGGGCGGACATCGC
The DNA here is from genome assembly GCA_039908345.1 of Magnetospirillum sp. WYHS-4. Taxonomy (NCBI): domain Bacteria; kingdom Pseudomonadati; phylum Pseudomonadota; class Alphaproteobacteria; order Rhodospirillales; family Rhodospirillaceae; genus Magnetospirillum; species Magnetospirillum sp. WYHS-4. Next base: position 8,236 of record JAMOBD010000046.1, on the reverse strand, counting down.
GGGACGCATCGCCGCCATCCCCGAGTCTCCCGCCCTGCCCGCCTGGGACGAAAGCTGGGTCACCGATTCCGACGAGGAGGTGGTGGTCTCCCACAACTGGGAGGAACTGCGACGTTTCATGTGGGACTACGTGGGCATCGTGCGCACCGACAAGCGCTTGGCCCGCGCCAAGCGGCGGGTCGACACCCTACTGGGCGAGATCGCCGAGTATTACGGCAACTTCCGGGTCACCAACGATCTGTTGGAACTGCGCAACCTGGCGCGGGTCGCCGACCTAATCATCCGCTCCGCCCAGTCGCGTAAGGAAAGCCGCGGCCTGCACTACACCCTGGACTATCCGGGCCCCGACAACAGTGGCCCAACACAGCCCACCATCCTGGCGCCCGAACGTTTCGAGGGAACCCCGTGGACCTCGCGCTAAGCGGACGTTCCGCCCTGATCGCCGATGCCGCCTCGCCCGTCGGCATGGCCATCGCCCGCCGCCTGGCGGCCGAAGGTTGCCGGCCGCGCCTGGCGGGTCGCGATACCAAGACCCTGGAGGCGCTGGCCCTCGCCCTGGAAGGCGGCGCGGAAATCCTTCCGGCCGATCTTCGCGATCCGGTGGAAGCCGACGTGCTGGCGCTGCGGTCCGACGACGTCGATCTGCTGGTGGCCTGCGCCGGGAAGGCGCCACCGGCGGATGTCGCCCCCCCCCTCGATCACGGATGGGAAGACCGGGTACTGGGCCTGTCGGGCCTGATCCGTGAGATCCATTCCCTGATGGCCCAGCGCGCCGACGGACGGCCCAAGGCCATCGTGGCGGCCGGCATGACACCGCTTTCCCTCGGTGCCCAGGCGGGCAACGCGGCCCTGTTCGCCGTGGCGCGCCATCTGGCGAATCAGAAAGTACCCGGACTGCAGATCGCGTCCGTCGATCCGGGAACGGCGACGCCGGACGAAGTGGCAGCCGCCATCGCTTTCCTCGCCTCGCCCCTGGCCTGCTGCCTGAACGGCCAAATCCTGGTTCTGGGGGGCGTATGACGGGCGATCGGCTCCTGCCGGCCGGCGCCCATGTCGACCACGAGGGAGTCTGGGTCCAGCGTCTGCGCGAGCCGCGTTGGAAGCGCCCAGTCCCCGCCCTGTTCCTGGACCGCGACGGCGTCGTGGTCGTAGAGGTCAACTACCTGCACCGCATCGAAGATGCCCGCCTGGAGCGGGGTGCCGCCGAGGCCATCGGCAGCGCTAACCGGCTGGGCGTTCCGGTGGTCTTCGTCACCAACCAGGCGGGCATCGGTTACGGCTATTTCGGCTGGCCCGAATTCGCCGCCGTCCAGGAGAAGATTCTCACCGACTTGGCGGCCGCCGGGGCGTTCGTCGACGCGGTCCTGGCCTGTCCCCACCATGCCAAGGGCCAGCCGCCCTACGACCATCCCGACCATCCGGCGCGCAAGCCCAATCCGGGCATGCTGACGCGGGCCGCAAGCCTGCTCGATTTGGACTTGGCCCGCTCCTGGATGGTCGGCGACCGGGCCAGCGACCTGGAAGCCGCCAAGCGGGCCGGCCTGGAAGGGGCCGTGCACGTGCTGACCGGCCACGGCTCGCGGGAAGGCGAGGAAGCCAAATGCCAAGCCGTCGCCGGTCCCCGCTTCCGGGTCCGCACCGCCCCGTCGATCGCCGAAGCGATTCCGCTGCTGCCGGTATTGGAAACCTGAGGAGACCCTGGATGAAGACCTGCCTCGCCATCCGCCACGTCGCCTTCGAGGACCTGGGCAGTTTCGGGCCCGCCCTGGAAGCGCGCGGGTTCGCCATCCGCTACGCCGAGGCCGGCTGGGACGACTTGGCGGTCCTGGACGGGACGGCGCCGGACCTGCTGGTCGTCTTGGGCGGGCCCATCGGCGCCTACGAAGACGATCTCTATCCATTTCTCACCGACGAACTGAAGCTGATCGAGGCCCGCCTGAAGGTCGGCCGGCCGATACTTGGCATTTGCCTGGGCGCCCAGTTGATGGCCCGCGCCCTGGGGGCCAGCGTCCATCCCAACGGCGCCAAGGAAATCGGCTGGTCGGCGCTGGACCTGACCGCCGAGGGCCGGACCTCCCCCTTGAAGGCATTGGAAGACGTGCCGGTCCTGCACTGGCACGGCGACACCTTCGCCATCCCCGAGGGGGCCGTCAACTTGGCCTCCACGCCAATCACTCGCCACCAGGCCTTCTCCTGGGGCAAGGCGGCGTTGGGCCTGCAGTTTCACGTCGAGGCCACGGCACGCGGCCTGGAGCGCTGGTACATCGGCCATGCTGCCGAGATCGCCGCCACCCCGGGGGTCGCGGTTCCCGATCTGCGCACCGCCGCCGCCCGTCATGCGGGTCACCTGGAACAGGCCGGCCGGGCCCTGCTCGGGGACTGGCTGGACGAGGCCGGTGCCTGATTTTTCCCTGTCCCTTTCCGCCCTCCGGGTTTACCTTGAGAGCAAGACAACAATGTCTTTCAGGGAGACCAAGCTCATGATGCGTTCGCTTCTTTCCGTTTCCGCGCTGGCGCTGGCCGTGGCGCTGTCGACCCCGGCGGCGGCCCAGGGCTACGGCGGTCCGATGATGCAGCAGGACCCCGCCATGATGCAGCAGGGCTACGGCGGGCAACCTCCGATGGGTGGGCCGATGATGCACGACCCGTCCATGATGCAGCAAGGCTACGGCGGCTACCCCATGATGGGCGGTCCCGGCATGATGCAGCAGGGCCATCCGATGATGGGCGGCCCCGGCATGATGCAGCAGGGCCATCCGATGATGGGCGGCCCCGGCATGATGCAGCAGGGCCATCCGATGATGGGCGGCCCCGGTATGATGCAGCAGGGCTACGGCGGCCAGGGTTGTCCTCCCTGCCCCTGTGCCCAGCACGATATGGGCATGATGCATCAGATGCACATGTCCCCGCAGTCGGGAATGGGGGGCATGTCCGGCATGTCGGGAATGTCCGGCATGACTGGTATGACCGGCATGGGCGGCATGGGCGGCATGGGCGGCAAGTAATCTCGCGAGGCGACGAGCGACGAAACGGCCCGCCTCCCGGCGGGCCGTTTCATTTTCGCCACAGGTTCAGGATATTGTTCGTCTTAGTGCTGGATTTCCCGGACTCCTTGGCTTATATCGCGGCGACGACATGTAAATTGGAACCTGCGCGATGGTTTGGAGCAGCCTGTTCGACTACCTGGAACGCCATCCGATGCTGACCGCCTTCCTGGCGGCTCTGGCGTTGGCTGCGCTTCCACTGATGAACGGTTTCTGAGTCGGTGCTACCATCGAACCTTCCGGGACGGGAGGGGGCGATGTCCATCGCGAAGAAATTGGCTGGACTGGCACTGGCCCTGGCGGTCGCGACCGCGGCCCAGGCGGCCCCGGTCCGCAAGGACGAACTGGTAATCGGCCTTACCCAGTTTCCGTCCACCCTGCATCCCAACATCGACGCCATGGTCGCCAAGTCCTACGTGCTTGGCATGACCCGCCGGCCGCTGACCGCTTACGACAAGGACTGGAAGCTGGTCTGCCTGCTCTGCGTGGAACTGCCTACCCTGGAGAACGGCCTCGCCAAGCCGGGGCGCACGCCCGAAGGTCGCCAAGGTATCGCCGTCACGTACAGCCTGCACCCGGAGGCCCGCTGGGGCGACGGGAAGGCCTTGACCAGCCACGACGTGGAATTCACCTGGCAGGTCGGCCGCCATCCCCGCACGGGGGTGGGCAACATGGAATTCTATCGCAGCCTCTACAAAGTGGAGATCAAGGACGACCGGACCTTCACTCTGCATTTCGACAAGCTGACCTTCGACTACAACGACGCCAGCGACTTCAACCTGCTGCCCGCCCACCTGGAGAGCGAGGCTTTCGAAGCCAATCCCGCCGAATACAAGAACCGCACCACCTTCGACACCAAGCCCACCCACGAAGGCCTGTCGGCCGGCCCCTACCTGATCGCCAAGATCGATCCCGGCGCGCAGATCGTATTGGAGCCCAATCCGCTTTGGTGGGGGGCCAAGCCCCACTTCCGGCGCATTGTCCTGCGGGTGATCGAGAACACGGCGGCCCTGGAAGCCAATCTTCTGTCGGGCGCCATCGACATGATCGCCGGGGAATTGGGTCTGACCCTGGACCAGGCGCTGGCCTTCGAAAAGCGCAACGCCGGCCGCTACAGGGTGCTCTACAAGCCGGGACTGATCTACGAACATGTGGACTTCAACCTCGACAATCCTATCTTGGCCGACAAGCGGGTCCGTCATGCCCTGGCCCTGGCCGCCGATCGCGAGACCATCGGCCGGCAACTGTTCGGCGGTCGCCAGCCGGTGGCGCACGGCAACGTCAACCCGCTCGACTGGGCCTACTCCGACGCCGTGCCCCATTACCCCCACGATCCCAAGCGGGCCGCCGCCTTGCTGGACGAGGCGGGCTGGAAGACCCTCAAGGCCGGCATCCGCCACAACGCCAAGGGCGAGCCCCTGCGCCTGGAACTGGCCACTACCGCCGGCAACCGAACCAGAGAGACCATCCAGCAGGTCCTCCAGGCACAGTGGAAGCAGGTGGGCATCGAGGTTCGCCTGCGCAATCAGCCGGCCCGGGTACTGTTCGGCGAGACCGTCCGCCAACGCCGGTTCGAGGGGATGACCATGTACGCTTGGTCGAGTTCCCCGGAGAGCGTGCCCCGCACCACCCTTCATTCGGCCCACGTGCCGACGCCGGAAAACGGCTATGCCGGTCAGAACTACACCGGATTCCGCAACGAGGAGGTGGACGCGCTGATCGAAACGATCGAGGTCGAACTGGACCGGGCCAAGCGCAAGGCGCTTTGGCATCGGCTGCAGGAGATCTACGCCACGGAACTGCCGTCCCTACCCCTCTATTTCCGTGCCGATCCCTTCATCCTGCCCTTGTGGCTGGAAGGCCTGGAACCCACCGGCCATCAGTACCCATCTACCCTTTGGGTGGAACAGTGGCGGGTGCGATAGCCATCCTGAACGGGAGTCGGCATCGTTCTTGTAGCGGCGTTCATCGCCGTCTCTCGACCAAGTCCCGCAGGGCGGACGGTAGGCGCCGCCGCAGCTGTTCGCCGATGGTTGCCTCGTGCCGCTGCCAGACGATTCCCAGATAGACGACCCCGCCGCCGATCAGGGTCAAGGCGAAGGGAAACCAAAGGCTGTCTTCAAAGACTTCGTAGGCCAGGTGGCCGAGGTAGCCGGCGGCCCCCAGTGCGCCGAACACGGCAAAGACCCGCCGCGCCAGCAAAGACCCCACGGCGATCATCGCCAGGTTGATACAGAGATAGACGACCTTCGCCATCTCGCTGTCCGACTCCATCGCACTCAGGCCGCCCCAGAAGGCCATGACACCGAAGATGTAGAGCCAGAAGGCGAAATCCTTATCCCGCCGGCTATAGAGGTCTACCGCCACGGCCAGCGCCACCATGAACAGACCGAAGACGACGGACACCATCTTCCGCCGATCCCAGTTGACGTCGTCCTCGCCGAACAGAAAGGGAGTCAGGTCCATGCTCATGTACCAGAGCGTCACGGCGACAGGCAGGACCAGGAACGGCAACCGGTAGCGGGCCACCAAGAGAGCACCGGCGACCAGGGTGGCGATCTCCATGGACATCCAGCGCCAGTCGATATGGGTATGGTATTCGCGATAGGGCCGTCCGTCTTCCCACCAACCCGATCCGGCTTGAACGCCGTAGACCGCGAGCGGCACCAGGGCGACCACAAAGACCGCCGCGATGCCGGCCGGGATCGCCAGGCGGCGCCGGTTCAACAGGAACTCCGTCAGCCCGAGTCCCGCGATGCCGTAAGCAATGGCGATCGAGAACAGCCCCCACCCGCCGAATCGCTCCCACCCCAACGTGACGAACAAGGTCATGGCGCCGATGGCGATCATGCCGCCCAGGTAATAGAGCACATGAGTGGCGCGGAAGCTGGGGGTGTCCTGGGCCCGTTCGACGAGAAACTCCCACAGCCGGCTGGCTTCCTCGGCCCCCAGCACCCCCGTCGCCACCGCTTCGTCGAGTTGGCTCCGATTCAGGTTCATCCGGCTTCTCCCGTGGGAATATTACTCAGGCGCTTCCTGGCAGCACATGCCGAACCCCTGCCACTTGAGATTCTCGGCCTGGATGGGCAGGCAGGGAACGTCGCCGTGAGCACAGACGGCGCAGCACTCCCCCTCGCCTGCCTCCAGCACCACCCCGCAGCCAGGGCAAGTCCAGCGCGGCACCGACAGGCCGGGCAGGACCAACGTCGCGGTCCGGCCGCAATGGGGGCAGGCCATGCGACTCTCCGTCTCGTAAGGGGAGGTACAGGCCTCCGAGGTCCCACTCATGATTACGCTCCCGGTTCCAGTAGAAAGGAAGGCCTAATCGATCCGCACCAGATGCACGTGGGTGACCGGCTTCTTGTCGAGGGAGTCTCGGAAATAGCGGCGCACCGCCACGCGCACCGCCTCCGCCAAGGCATCGTCGTCGCGCAAGGAACGGGCCGAGAGATCGTCAAGGGCGTCGTGGACGGCTTCCGCAGCGCCGTCCTGGACCCAGTGCTCGTGGATGTCCAGAAGGCCGCTGGTGCTGATCTTAGGCTTGGCCATCAGGTAGCCTTCGCGATCCACCACCACGGTAATGACCACCGATCCGTTCCATAGGGCGCGCTGGCGGCTTTTCACCAGTTCGCCGTCCAAGGGCACGATGCGGTTGCCGTCAAGGGCCAGGCGACCCACCGGCACGTGGCCGACAATTTCCGGAATGCCGGGCGCAAGGCGGATCATCGCCCCGTCCTCGCCCACCAGGGCGTACTCGACCCCCATGGCGCGGGCCAGATCGGCATGTTCGGCCAAATGGCGGGTCTCCCCGTGCACCGGTACGGCGATGCGCGGTTTGACATACTGGTAGAGGGTCCGCATCTCGTCGCGGCTCGGATGGCCGGAGACGTGCACCGGCTTCTCCTTGGCGGTCACGACCCGGATGCCTCGGCGGACCAGATTGTTGTGTACCCGGGCCACCGCCCCCTCGTTGCCCGGAATGGTGCGCGACGAAAAGATCACCGTGTCGTCCGGTTCCAGCCGGATGCGCGGATGATCGTCGAGCGCCATGCGGGCCAGCGCCGACCGCGCCTCCCCCTGGCTGCCGGTAACGATGTAGAGTGCCTTGTCACGGGGCAGGTAGCCGGCGTCGTCCTCGCTCAGGAAGGCCGGCACGTCGTCCAGGTAGCCGTTTTCCCGCGCCGCTTCCTGGATGCGCCAAAGCGACCGGCCAATCAGCACCACATCCCGCTCGGTCGCCATGGCGACCCGCGACAGAGTCTTCAGGCGGGCCACATTGGTGGCGAAGCAGGTTACCGCCACCCGCTCCCGGCAGCCGGACACCACGTCGGTGAGCGCCCCTAGAAGGTCGGCCTCCGATCCTGAATGGCCACTCACGAAGACATTGGTCGAATCCGACACCAGGGCCAGAATCTTCTTTTTTCCCAGGTAGGCCAGGGTGCGGTCGGGCACCGGGCCTCCCACCACCGGGTCAGGGTCAAGCTTCCAGTCCCCGGTATGCAGGACAGTACCGTGCGGGCTATGGATCAGGATCGCGCTAGGTTCCGGAATCGAGTGGGTAAACTGAACGGTTTCAAGATCGAAGGGGCCGATCTTGAACTTGCCGTTGAGCGGAATGGGCTTCAGCGGCACCGTCTGTTTCGGGCCATCGAACTTCAGCTTGCGCGATAGCACCGACAGCGCGAAGGGCGTCCCGAAAACCGGCACCCGGAAGCGGTCCCACAGATAGGGTACGGCTCCCATGTGGTCTTCGTGGGCGTGGGTGAGCAGGATGCCTTCCAGGCGGTCGCGACGTTCTTCGATGAACTTGGGGTCGGGCAGGATGACGTCGATACCGGGCGGGATACCGTTCGAGAAGGTGATGCCGCAGTCCACCATCAGCCAGCGGTAGTCGTCCGGCCCCTCCCCCAGACCATAGAGCCCCAGGTTCATGCCGATCTCGCCGACACCGCCCAGCGGCACGAATACCAGTTCGCTCATGGCTTGCCCCTGTTCAGGCGGTGGATGGCGAGCAGGCCGCGGAGCGTCAGGTCCTTGTCCTCGCAGGTAATGGCGTCGGTGGCACCGGCGAACAACGACGCCAAGCCCCCCGTCGCCACCACCTTCATGGGCGCTCCGAATTCCTTCTGGATGCGCCGCACCAGGCCTTCGATCATGCCCACGTAGCCCCAATAGATTCCGGACTGCATGGC